>NZ_JAAHHM010000158.1:0-13469 GCF_010692445.1 Moorena sp. SIO3E8
GGAACAGGGAGTAGGGAGTAGGGAATCGGGAATCGGGAATCGGGAATCGGGAATCGGGAATCGAGAATCGGGAATCGGGAATCGGGAATTTAGAATTTAGAATTTAGAATTTAGAATTTAGAATTTAGAATCGGGAGTAGGGAATCGGGAAAAAATCCTGTGTAGCTCATTACTATGAGAACCGCTATAAGCGCGTTGATCATACTTATAGCGTTTCTAGGATTTATGAGGTACGCTTTTCAACCTCAAAGTCCCCGTTTATAAGGGTGACCAACGGGGGATCCCTTTGTACCTCATGGGATAGAGAATTGCTATATGAGGTACAGTCAATTTTCTTACCCCGTCTTGATGCAAAGCGCAAGTGGGGAGGGGCTGAGTGGGTCACCTGTGTGCGCACCTGTCTTGATGCAAAGCGCGAGTGGGGGAAACCCCCAAGACTATGCTGCATTGCTGTAAGCCCCATGGCAAACCTCTTTGGCGGCGCTCAATCACTACTCCCGACTCCCGATTCCCGACTCCCGACTCCCGACTCCCTAAAAAAATAGACACAACATCTCCCCGTTAATCACTTTCCTCTCGTTGAAATGAAAACTTGAAAAAAGTGGTATGGGGAGAGACTGAGATCAACAGGACCATCGAAGCCCACTCCTCAAATTAAATAGCTAGATAGTATTTAATTTGCTGTTAGTAACTGTATTACTAAATTATTTAATGTTGTAAGCTATCAGCTATCAGCTATCAGCTTCTGAATAAAAGAGGTAACCTCTGAGTTAGGGGCGTTGCTTAATAATGGCATGATTTTAAGAGTTTTGTATAATGGGCATCTTGGTAGAATGGGCATCTTGCCCGTTATCAATCTTTTGGGTCGGGTAGGATGCCCACTAATCTCTATTCATTCCTTAATTCAGCAACGCCGATAGTTGAATGCTTACTCATGATTTATTTGGTTTTGCTATAGCATCTCCAGTTGATTTGTGAAAAAAGCACCCCATTTAAATCAGACTTTCAGTTAGTCTTGCCTTCACGAATCCTTTAGAAACGCTCTAGTTAACCCTCTAGTTAACCAAATAACCTCTAACCTTCAACCTTCAACCAAATAACCTTCAACCTTCAACCTTCAACCTTCAACCAAATAACCTTCAACCTTCAACCTTCAACCTTCAACCTTCAACATTATTAAACCTTCACTTCTCCAACGTCTATCGTCACCTGCTCGCTCATCATCTTCGACTCCAACCACTGCTCAAACAACTCCGACATAATTTGAGTCCGCAACCCTTGATCCAACTCAGGTTTAATAATCTCTTCCACATAAACCAAACGCATTACACCACCGGCAAAAATTGGTTTCAGTAACTGCGGGGGAGTCGCCGCAAACACAGAAGCCGACAGCTGGGGTATAAAATCCTGGCGCTGCAGGAGTCCGCGATAGCCCCCAGTGCGCCGTAACTCCTGATTCTCAATGTGTTGATGAGCCACATCAAAAAAACTCGTTTCCCCTTCCTGGATAGCGTAGAACAGTTCCATTGCCAAATCCTCATCATCTATCGGAACTTCATATATCACCACCTTTTCATAATCCCACGAGTTTTCATAGAAATAGGGTTCCACCTTATCCTTAAACAGATGCTCCGCCAACTTCCCCGACAGCAAGTTGTAGCGAATCATTTCTTGATAATCCTCCAACGACAAGCCATGGTAGCGCAGCCACTCCCAGGTCTGATCCGAACTCTGGAGGTGATTCAGAACCCGGAAGTTATCCGCCGCCTTCTGCAATTCCTCTTCCGTTGCCTCAATTCCAAAATCTGCCACCACGGACATGATAGTTTTGTGTTTGACAATCTTTTCCACCAGTTCGCGCATTTGGCGGGATAGCTTCAGTTCCTGAATCACATCGGTTTCGGTAATCGTAATAGGTTTAGACATAATTTACTCCGTAATTAGTAATTAGTAATTAGTAATTAGTGATTAGTGATTAGTGTAAGCTATCAGCTATCAGCTTAAGCGCTACGCGCACGCTACGCGAACAGCTATCAGCTATCAGCTATCAGCTTAAGCGCTACGCGCACGCTACGCGAACAGCTATCAGCTATCAGTTAATGGGTCACAGGCTAGAAGCCTGTGCCACGCTACTTGATGTGCTTATGGGCTATGAGTAAGCTACGGAAATTTTGAATAAAACAGGTAACCATTCGTTTAATCTGAGTTGCTGAAGGCTTACTGATTAATTGGTAGTATATAGCTTTTTATTGGAAATGTAAACAGAGGATTGATATCAAAAGGTAACAGGTAACAGGGAATAGGTAACAGAGACTAGGGAGGGTGCATCTCATTTTTGTAAATGTTATATAGGGTGCGTTAGGGAAGGAAACTCCCTCATTTTTAGCCTCGTAGCCAGTGTTGAGACAGCCCGCCTGGAAATGAAACGGGCAAGATGTCCATTCCACCCACCGGGTCAAACAGCTTTAATTAGATGCACCCAACAGGGCAGTCGAAAAAACTCCTGTTTACCTCATTGCTTTAATTGATAAACACCCTTACAACCATTGCTATAGGATTCGCTTTTTTTGAGATTATTAAAATTAAACATCTCTAGCTTTATAGCATATTATAAAACTGGAAAGTTGTTGATAAAGATTAAGTAAAATATATTCATTACTGAAAGAATTTAGGGAGTTAACCCCAACCCCAGTTGGCTACCTGCTTGTAAGGGGTGATGACCTTACCCTTAGACCAAAAAAATGGTGGGTTTTGATAAAGATTGCGTAAATGATATAGCCTAAGGACAGGCAAGAGGCAAGAGGCAAGAGGAACCCACCCCTAACCCCTCCCAGGAGGGGAAGGCAAGAGGCAAGAGGCAAGAGTTAATCAAGTAGCGATGCATCGCTTCTCTATAGCCCACACCCGGTCACCCACTAAGGCTAATAATGCTTACAATAATGCTGCTTGTCACCCCATAAGCTATATAGCGTTTGCATTTGAGATGTAAATCTAGCAGGTCTTTTTTTTCTTGGAAAATAAAACTGCGGATCTCTTTCCCCTCCTGGGAGGGGTTAGGGCGTGTTTTCAAAGTTTTCCGCAAGATTTAGATCCCCCCCAGCCCCCCTTAAAAAAGGGGGGAGCCATAGTCAAAGTCCCCCTTTTTTAAGGGGGATTTAGGGGGATCTCCGAGTTTGAAGACACACCCTAGGGGTGGGTTCCTTTTGCCTCTTGCCTCTTGCCTTTTTCGGCAATTCGTGTGTTTACAACCCAGATACAAATGCTAAAGTCCTATTCCCCCCTTCTGCAATTGCTTAAACGGATCAAGAATCAAATCAATAATCCGACGCCGTCTAACAATTACTTCAGCAGATGCAGTATCCCCCGGACGCAAAGGAATACACTTATTCCCTGAGTCAATGCAGTCTTTTTTCAGGGCAATGTTTAAGCTATACACCGCTATCCTGCCCTGAGGCGTATCCACCTCCTCTGTAGTGGGAGAAATGCTGGTAATTTCCCCGGCTAGCACCCCATAATCTTGATAGGGATAAGCATCAAACTTCAACTTTACTGGTAGCCCAGTTTTCAAGGAACCGCTTTCCTGTGTTGTCATGTGGGCCTTGAGACTTAAGGAAGAATTCTCTGGGGCAATTTCTGCTACCATCATTGCTGGCTGCACCACTGAACCGGCACCAGAAATCGGCAAATCAAATATTGTCCCATTTACCGGAGATTTGATCACCCGTTGAGACAACTGAAACCTTAACCCCTCGATCTGACTCTTATTCTGAGCAATATCAGCCTCAAGTCTAGAAATTTCTGCCTCCATATTTTTAAAATTCTCCTCAGAGCGAAGTATAGCCAATTTCCCGGCTTCGACTAAACCCTGATAACTTTTCTGTTGCTCCCGTATACGCAATTGCGCCTGTTCAATCTCTGATTCGGTTTGGCGCAAGGTGCGCTCATAAGTACTTTCTCGCTCTGTTAACCGTAACTTCGCTTGCTCAAGGTCTGATCGGGTTTGTTGATACAACCGTTGCCGATCTTGAGCCATATCTTCCCGGTCTACCAACTGAATTTCCGAAACAATCCCCTCATTAAATGCATCTCTAAACCGTGCCACCTCCCGCTTGGCATTTTCCATGCGATTTTCCATTAGATTATAGGCCAGTTGACTATGATCTAGCAATTGCTTGGCCTGATTTAACTGAGCTAATTGTTCTGTTTTTTGTAAATTATAAGATTTCTTAAGGGCTCCTAAAGTTTGTCGCACTTGTTCAACCTGGGCCAACTTCTCCAACTGCTGGGCTTGATTTTGTTGCTCCTGAGTTTGAAGGGCGATCGCTAACTGATTTTTCATCAATTTTAACTGATTAAGCTGATTTTGTTGACCTTCCAATCGCTTTTGGGACTGCTGGATCTCAGTCTGGACTAAGTCCGATTCTAGTTCAACTAAATTCTGCCCAGTTTTTACGGATTCTCCTTCCTTTACATAAAGTTTAGCTACAGTTCCCATCACAGAGGAATCTAAGCGAATCGTCTTATCTTGGGGTTCTAGTCGTCCCCTAGCACTTCCAGTTTCATCGATTTTAAAAAACATTGTCCAAGGAACAAGGACACTAATACATATTACCAATAAATACAACAATCCTCTAGTCCAAGCTTGGGGTAGACTATCGAGAAGTTCTTTGGTAGCAAAAGACCAATCCTCCCTGGAGTCATCTTTCTTCAAAACCTCTAGCTTAGGAGATATTTTCTGCTTAATCTGTTTAGCATTCTGGAGTTGAGGAGACATTAAATCCT
The DNA here is from genome assembly GCF_010692445.1 of Moorena sp. SIO3E8. NCBI lineage: Bacteria > Bacillati > Cyanobacteriota > Cyanophyceae > Coleofasciculales > Coleofasciculaceae > Moorena > Moorena sp. SIO3E8. The sequence goes on from NZ_JAAHHM010000158.1 coordinate 4,783, forward strand.
GTTCAATCTGTTTAGCATCCTGGAGTTGAGTCGCAGTTCTTCCATTCGATGAATTAGTCATTTGTTCTTTATTATTTGTAATTTTTTATATAGCAAAAGCAACAGGGAACAGGAAACAGGGAACAGGGAGTCGGGAGTCGGGAGTCGGGAGTCGGGAGTCGGGAGTCGGGAGTCGGGAGTCGGGAGTCAGGAAAATCACAACCGTTGCTAATCTAACTCTCCATCTCCCCATCTCCCCACACCTCCCAAACTTCCCACACTTCCCGATCTCCCCATCTCCCCACACTCCCCCATCTCCCGATCTCCCCATCTCCCCATCTCCCGATCTCCCCATCTCCCCATCTCCCGATCTCCCGATCTCCCCATCTCCCCATCTCCCGATCTCCCCATCTCCCCATCTCCCCACACTTCCCACACTCTCGACACAGGGATTACTGGGTTACCGTGACCTGTTGTTGGTTTAGGTAATAGAAATGTCCGCGCTTTTCCATCAATTCCCGATAAGTTCCACTCTCAATTAATATTCCTCTATCCATCACTAAAATTAAATCGGCATTGCGAATTGTTGATAAGCGATGAGCAATTACTAATGTCGTCCGTCCCTTTAAAATTGTATTTAAGTTTCGCTGAATAATTCGTTCTGATTCTGGATCTAAATGAGAGGTAGCTTCATCTAAAACCAACAATTTGGGATTGCCCATCAGTGCTCGTGCGATCGCAATCCGTTGTCGTTGTCCCCCGGACAACATTCCTCCCCCTTCCCCGATCTGAGTCTCATAGCCCATAGGCAAGTCTTGAATAAACTCATGGGCTCCTGCTAATTGGGCCGCTTTGATCACCTGCTCTAAATCAGCGGAAGGATGACAGAGGCTAATATTTTCCTGAATGGTTCCCCCAAACAGGAAGGTATCTTGGTCTACTACTCCCATTTGCGATCGCAAGGACTGTGTCGTTATCGACGTAATATCCAATCCATCAATCAACACCTTACCATCGGTAGGGGGATAAAACCCCAACACCAACTTAGAAATCGTCGTTTTCCCCGAACCACTGCGTCCCACTAGGGCTACCATTTGCCCAGGCTTGACCTCAAAACTAAGATTTTCCAGTACATTGATATCACTGTCATCGTGATAGCGAAACGTGAGATTTTCAAACCGAATATGACCCTGGAGTTGACCTAAAGTTATCTTATCTTGCTGCTGTAAATCCTCCTCCGGTTCGGCATCAAGGACATCATTAATCCGTTCCACAGAAATTAAGACCTCCTGAAGCTTATTCCATACCACCGTCAGGCGTTGGAACGGAGACGTAAATTTCCCTAGCACCATATTAAAGGCTACCAACTGTCCAATGGTTAACTGGTCGTTAATCACCAGGGACGCCCCAAACCACAGCAAACCGGTACTTGTCACCGCTTCCAGAGTACCACTCACCATTTGCAGCTGAGTATTAAACACATGTCCAGAAAACCCAATCTTGATGGATTTATTCAGCAACTCCTCCCAATGCCAGCGCACCGTCTGTTCTACCGCCGAGGCTTTCACGGTTCTTACTCCAGACAGAGCTTCAATCAAATAACTATTCTGCTTAGTACTGGCATAGAAAATTTCCCGAGAAATCCGTCGTAAAAACGGTGCGGTCACCAATGCCAAGATCGAAAACGGTGGTACAATCACTAGCGCTACCAGTGCCATCTGCCAGTTGTAGGAAAACATCATGCCCCCATAGATAAAGACAGTGAGCAAATCCAGCAGAATCGACAAGGTCTCACCGGTCATGAACTGCTCAATCTTGCGGTTTTCCTGCACCCGTGATACGATGTCTCCTACATAACGAGATTCAAAGTAACTCAAGGGCAATCGGAAGGTATGGCGAATAAACCCCACTATCAGGGCCAAATCAATCCTTTTCGCCGTGTGAACCAGCAGATACTGCCGCAACCCTGTCATCGCCACCCGGAAGAAGCTAAACAACAGTAATCCCAGCACTACTGTTGTTAAGGTTACCTGTGAGCGCTGCACCACCACTCGGTCTAGAATCAACTGGGTGAAAATGGGCGTAACCAATCCAAACAGCTGGAGAAATATTGACGCTATCAAGATTTCCACCAGCATCAGCCAATGAGGCTTAATTAACTCAAAAAACTGCCAGATAGATGTAGAGGACTCCTTAGTATCCTTAAACTTTAGGGTCGGTTCCAGTAGCAGGGCATAACCGCTCCAATCCTGATTAAACTCGCGATGGGTGAGAGTGCGTTGCTCAAGAGCTGGGTCACATACCACCACATGGGTTTTAGTAATCTCATAGACAACAATAAAATGTTTCCCCTCCCAGTGAACAATTGCTGGTAACTTCTGCTTCGCCAACTCATCGAAACTCGCTTGCACCGGACGAGTGGAAAAGCCAACACTTTCCGCAGCAAAGCACAGTCCTCGCAGGGATGCTCCATCCCGGTTGACATTGGCCAACTTCCGCAAGCGATTTAAACTAAACTGCTTGCCCCAGTAGCGAGACACCATCACCAAACAGGCTGCACCACAATCGCTAGCACTCTGTTGAGCATAAAATGGATAGCGCCTACTCACCCGTTGAAACCAATGTCCCACACGCTGAGCAGGATGAGGGAAGAAAGCTTTCTTGATTTTTTTCTGGGACTTGGTTTTTTGAGGGGATCCAGAGGTGAAGGGAGTGGCGGAGTGAGCTGAGGTAGGATTTTGCGTTCCCGTAGCGGCTCTTTCAGAGGATCGCATTTGGCACTGGGAGTCTCGCAATTGTGCTGTATTCCACAAATGGTCTCGGATTTGGGGATAGCGATCCATCAGAGCCAACACCACATCCGCTGGTAAAAAGCACAGCTTCAAATTCACTGAAGCTCTAGCCAAATAGGGCTCCAAGTCAACTTCTGGGAACAAGGTCAATTCGCCAAAAGACTCCTCAGTTTCCAAGGTAGTGATTAATTCACCTGCCCCATCGAGTAGTCTCACCTTACCAGCGATAATGATATAGATCCCAGCATTACTATTGGCATTACTATTGGCATTACTATTGGCATTACTAGTTCCTGCGTGCCAAAACTTGCCCACCTTAGGCTCTTTGAATTGACATCGTTTTAGGACGCGCTGGAATTCTGATGGAGACAGAGAATATCCCAGAGTCTTGCTCAATTGTTGAGGAGAAATTATTGGAGCAGATGAACTTTTAACCATTGGTACTCAGGGTTATCCTATTTGTGTAAGAGAGCATAATCGCTGAAGAATCAGGTAGAACAGCCGATTGCAAGTCATGAATCATAATGCTAACCCCACTCATCCCATTCTCAGTCGTCTTTGACTGAGCCTTACTGGATTTTCTCGGTCGAGTGGACAATCCCATCTCTTTGAGCAAGCGATTCACATGGCGAGGGGTAATTTCAACCCCCAATTCCTTAGCCAAATGCTTACTCAACCAATGAGCTGTCCAGCGCCGAAATGAATAGCCACAGTCCCTAGGACTCTGTTTTACCAGTTCCTGTAACCGTTCAAGATATTGCTCATTAACCGCCTTAGGGCGACCAATGGGATTATCCTGCCAATTGAGTGCTTGACCAGTCCGAGCCATCAGGATCCAATGCCTAGCTGTCGCTGGGCAACAGCCTAAGGCTTGGCGAATTTCAGCTTGAGATTTCCCCTGATCCGCCAGCAGCATAATTTGAATACGCTGACGGTATTTTTCTGATATATCCAATTCCAAACTTTTTTGCAGAAGTTTTTGTTGAAATGGGGTTAAATATCTCCCTGTAGTACTACCTGCACCCTTTTGGTCAGCTCGTAATTTATCTCGTAATTGATGTCCTAAGATAGCCATAACTAATGGGTCTGTTGATTATCGCTTCATCCTCAAGTTGACTCGGTCATAGTTTGCCACTTAAAGCTTATATTTTTGATTGGCAAACTAAATTAATTGATAATTTAACCTGTGTTAATTGCTTTCGTTGCGGGTTATTTTGCTAAGTAATTAGTCTACATGATTAGTTTAAAATTAGTCTACATATTTTTTTTTATAAATGCTAAACTTTATGAACAATTCATGAATTTATAGGAACTATTTTGATGACCGTTAGATAGGCTACTTGGATCTACAAATAACAGAAAAAACCGCTATTTTTATATAAAAATCATGTTAATCTTGAGGAAGATTCTGTGAAGTTAAACTGAAAACTGCTCAAAATCAACGGATAATATTATTTTTTTTTAATAAACCTCAGCCATTTGTATTAAAACTATCAGCTAAATTACTGAAAATAGTGATGTATCCCGGGCGCGGGGGTGTGGGTCGAGAGGGGGGAGTGTGGGAAGTTTGGGAAGTTTGGGGAGATAGGAAAGTGTGGGCAGATGGGGCAGTGTGCAGTGGGCAGATGGGGGAGAGGGGCATTGTAAATTACCCCAAAACTGAGTTTTATTAAGTTTTGTATACTAATTAAGGTAGAAGCGAAGGTAGAAGCGATCGCATAATCATGATCACAAAGGTGCAAATATGGGTAAATATAATGGTTATAGCTGTAATTTGCCTCTCAGGCTGTAGTGATGGTAAACCAAAGAGCGAGACTAAGCCTACAGCAGGGAATGGCAAGCTGCAATTTCGGGCTAACGGTGAAGACTTTGTCCGACAGGGCTTTATTTCCAAAGACAGTTGGCAAATATCTTTCGATCGGGTTTACATCAACCTAGCGGACGTGACCGCTTACCAAGCTAACCCTCCCTATAACCCCGATAAAGTAAAGGAAATCTCAGTCGAAGAGAAAATTATCCTCCCCAATCCCAAAACCATCGATTTAGCGGAAGGGGGAGAGGATGCCGAGCCAATTCTGATTGCTGAGATAGCTGATGCACCAACTGGTCATTACAATGCTCTTTCCTGGAAAATAGTCAAAGCCAACACTGGTCCAGCAATGGGTCAAACCCTAGTGATGGGTGGTAAAGCCAGTAAGCAGGGACAAACCATTGATTTTGTGATCAAACTTGACCAAGAGATTGAATACCGCTGTGGTGAATTTGTCGGTGATCAGCGCAAAGGGATTCTAGCCAAGGATGGGGAAGCGGACATAGAAGCTACCTTCCACTTCGATCACATTTTTGGCGATAGTGATGTGACCGCCAATGACCCCCTCAACACTGGTGCGATCGGATTTGAGCCATTCGCTGCACTAGCTAAGGACGGCAAACTAGAGGTGACAATGGCTCAGCTTCAATCAGCACTCCCAGCTCGCACCTATCAGCAGCTTACTCAAGAGATTCTGCCTAACCTAGGTCATGTCGGTGAAGGTCACTGTACATCCATGCCAATTTCCAGGTCATGACCTACCCAACACCCTTACTCCAAACCCCAGAGTCTTTTAACCTAGAGTCCTTATCCAGACAAGAAAAAATCGAAGGGTAGTGCTATAAAAATCAAACCTGCTCAGCTCTGACCAATCGCGCTTTGCATGACTCTTGAAGAGGGGGAGAGTGGGAGATTGGCAGAGGGTCAGAGGGATTGAGGAGTTTTCCCGTTCGCGTAGCGTGGCCAAAGGCCTTAAGTAGAAAATATGCCAATTAAATGCACACTAGCTTAACAGTCAACACTCAACAGTCAAGAATTAAGGATGAAGTGGAAAGGTTTGATGCTACTGAGCCTGGTTTCTGTCTTGAGTTGGTCAGTTAATGCTGAGGCTCACGGCACTAAGCTTGAATCTAAAACTATCCAGGCCATTGAGATTAATGCTAAATACGACACTGGTAAACCGATGTCTAATGCCCAAGTAACCATTTATGCTCCCAATAATCCTACCACTCCTTGGCAGACAGGGACTAGTGACACCAACGGCAGGTTTATCTTTGCTCCCGATTACGCTCAGCAGGGAAATTGGACAATTCAGGTGCGCCAAGCTGGTCACGGTGGCATGATTACTCTTACTCTTGGTGAAGAGAATTCTGCTGTAGCGGGTCAGTCATCAGCAGCGGGTAACTACCTAATGAGCTCATCAACCAGTCCTACTTACACCCCTGTTCAGAGAATGCTCATGGCAGCTGCTGGTGTCTGGGGATTTGTGGGTACAGCACTCTTTTTCTTAGGGAGGAAAACTAATGCACATTCCTGATGGTATTCTCCCTGCTTCTGTCTGTCTTGCTGGTTATGCAGCTACTGGTGGACTCACTTGGTATGCCCTACGTCGAATTGATCAACATCAAAACCCCCAGGAGGCAATTCCCAGAGCGTCCTTACTGACCGCTGCCTTTTTTGTAGCATCCTCAATTCACCTCCCCATCCCACCAGCGAGTGTCCATTTCGTCCTGAATGGCTTGTTAGGGGCAATTTTAGGTTATTATGCCATTCCTGCCATTCTGATTGGTTTGTTCTTTCAAGCAGTTATGTTCCAGCATGGTGGACTCTCCACCCTCGGGATAAATGCAGCGATGATGGGAATATCAGCAATCTTGGCTTATCACCTGTTCCAATTGCGGCGCGTGTTTGGTAAAGGCAATCGAATTGTTACTGCTATCTTCAGCTTCTTGGCAGGTGCTGCTGGCTTGGGAGTGGCGACGCTAATATTCTTCGTCCTAGTCATTACCAATATTCCTGCTACTATTAATGTGGCAACAGAACGGACAGCAATTTACGGGCTAATGGTTGCCCATATCCCCCTGATGGTGATCGAGGGGTCGTTTTCAGCGGCAGTCGTGTTATTTTTGCAGCGAGTTCAACCAGAATTGCTAGGGGAATCGGGAAGGGGAAGCAAATACGATATCAAAACTCAAAAATGATTTTCGACTAATTAGGGCTTCTCCCACTGCCCCCTCTCCCCTCTCTTCCCCTGGAGCCAAGTTCTTTTTCAGACCTTACAAAACACCACTAGTGGCTAGACCTAAGATGACACCAGCGCCTAGGATGTGACCCAGGCTAGTAGTTGCCAACAGTTCAGGGATGCCAAAATTGGCAAACAGTCCAGAGGCACCGGGTAAAGCTGGGCCTTGACCGGGGTTTTTGATGGCAAAGCGACCAACAGTAATCGCAAACAGATTACACAAAATCATTACTATCCCCACTGTGGGACTCCACTCTGGGGTCACCGGAACAGAGGTTTCCACAGCAGCTAACAAAATTGAGTTAATCAATGTAGTTTCTCCCATATTTGATAAATTGATCAGCAATCAAAGCAATCATAAGAATTTTCGGGGAGAAAAATCTCAACTTGTTTTAAGAATTTACATTTGGAGATTTCAGAGTGATCACAGCCTCAGAATTTATGGAAATTCCCACAAGCCAAAACCCCGCGTTTTTAAACCACCGGATGTAGGCTCGCTGCGACTTTAGTCGCCTAGACACAATTTTGCCAAAAAAGGTTGACAATACATGCGCGCTAGAGTATTAGTTAGATATGGGTACAGGCTGCAAATCCGTTCGCGTAGCGTCGCCTTTGGCGATGGCGCAACCGGGAGAGAGACCCGCCACTGCTTGACCTTAAAGAAGAAATGCCCGGAGGGTAGGGAAAATCCTCCTTAAAAACCCAATCATCAACTAACAATTGGTGTGTGAACCCAGCAAGATCACATTTTGAGAAAAGAACGGTACGGCGGGGCACGCCGAAACCAGGTGAAACAGGGAAGCAACGGACTTCATAAGGCACTTCTCAAAAAGTAACCGAACGCTTAAGGAGACTAGCCCGCTGGGTCTTTCGTAAACTGAACTAGGATCTTGGTTTTGACGGGATTTCGGTTTAGGTATTGCCGCAAGGATACGTTCGCGAAGCGTCGCCTACGGCGAAAGGTTTAAGGCCGGTCGTAGATCTAAGAATCCCCGTCTTTTTAAAGCGGGGAGTGTCAAGCAAATTTTGGTAAATTGTATAGAGTACCTATATCTTGAGCAGTTTTCCAGTGACTCAATCTGACCAGAGTCAGCCAGTAAAAGCAAAGCAGATGGCTGTATGGGGAATCTTTAGTTCAACCTTCCTAACCATCTTTCTAGCGGAGATGGGAGACAAGACCCAATTGGCCACACTACTAATCACTGCCGAATCCCAGTCTCCATGGATTGTGTTTGTTGGTGCTGCCGCAGCACTGATATCTACTAGTTTGCTAGGTGTACTGATTGGTCATTGGCTCGCTAAGCGCTTCTCCCCTGAGATGATGGATACTGCTGCCGGAACACTTTTACTGTTTATATCAGTTATGCTTCTTTGGGACGCAATCAAACTGAATTAGTTATGAATTAGTGATTAGAAGATGGATTGGCAATTACTAGGACTAAGTTTCCTAACTGTATTTTTAGCTGAAATTGGAGACAAAAGCCAATTGGCTGCGATCGCACTCAGTGGTAGTCTCAATTCCCCCCGTACTGTGTTTTTGGGAACTATAGCGGCACTGATACTTGCTAGCTTTCTGGGTGTAGTCGCTGGGGGAGGGGTGGCTCATCTATTGCCTACTCGTCTACTAAAAGCGATCGCAGCCATTGGCTTTGCTTTGATGGCATTACGGCTATTGTGGCCTTCAGAAGGAACGGTGGAGGATTAATCCACCCCCCCTCAGAGATTTTCAGGATTGAACCTCCCCACCCGTCGCAGGGATGGGGATTCCCAGGCACAGCCGTGGGCGACTGTTATCGACCTGGGCGTGACTTTCCCGCGCACCGAACGCGCCCCGCGTGGCCTATGGCCAGGGTAGCTGAGTAGG
>NZ_JAAHHM010000159.1:0-13424 GCF_010692445.1 Moorena sp. SIO3E8
CTTTATGGTCAGTCCCTTCTGCTGCACTGTTTGCCCAGTTTTAACAGCTTCGAGCAAAATTTTTACGTTCTGTACAACTACTTGATCCTTTGCCCCGAGCAGTTTCTGTGGCTGGTCTTTACTCTTCCCTTGGTAGATGGTATCAACAACAGCCACAGTGTCGTCTTTATTCAGGGCTAGTAGCTGCATAGATTGAGAATCCCCAATTTCCAAATCCTTCAGCAGGTTTTTAAATATGGTGCTGAAAACCGAGGCAGGCAAAACTCCTCTAACAACCCCTAGGAATTCATCAGTTGCTGGGTCTGTGATCGCTTTGCTGAACTCAATCACGAACCTATCCTCAGTGTGATCAAATTTCGTTTTAATCACCTGCTGACTGGGATCATTTTTTGCATCTTGCCACCAGTCTTCATCCCGTTGGACAAAGTCAGGAGTAGGACTGTTGTAAGCCACATTAAACCCGTGCTTTTCGGTGAAAGATATCTCGGAAAAGTCATGAATTGCTGTAGTTTTACGTAAGTAATAATTGAGAGCTTGATTCGGCTGGAGCAACCGGGTAGCAGAGAAAGACTCTTCAACCTCGTAGTAAGGTAATTTAGGAAGGTTTTTAAGTTGAGAAACTTTAGCTGCAGTGCTAGCCGCCTCAACTACTAGAGGGCTAGCCGCCAAAGTAGCAGGTATTCTTTTTGCTTCCTCTAAAAATATATACAAAACTCTGCCCGCAACTAGGGTTTCACCCTCTAATAGTTGCTCAGCTTGCTGTTGGGAGCTGCGGGAAATAGCACTGTAGCTGAATAGTCCAGCCAGACCTAGAGGGGTTAAAACCGCTGGGAGAATGGTCTTCAATAATTGAGTGCGCAGATCATTACTTTTCCTTTGTGGTTGGGAATTGTTGGAATCGGTGGGTTGACTTGATTGTTGATGGTAGTGCTGTTGTCGATCTTGGGTTATCCCTTGAGGTATGACTGGTAATTCCCAGGGTAAGTCTTTTGAACAATGCATAGGACTGTGACTATTTTTCCGAGAAGGATAACTATAGGGTTTATAAACGATTTGTGAACATCCAGAAACCCAAAACTATTGGAATTCCAAGAATCTTGGCCACGTAATCATTCACAACCTATTTAGAATTTTGAGATTGACTCCAGTTTTTAATCTAACCATATTTATCTAGGAAGTTATCTCAGTAAATTAACTGAATTTTGGGCCTTAAGAGTTACGCCAATTTACTGAATATATGCTAGGGGTAGTAGTGATCTAGTCATGGCTAACTCTACAGGTATAGTTTTTCGGGAGTCTTGTGTATACTCGTAACTGTTCACAGTAAACACTAAGGCTGGCTAGGGTATGTCTAAAACTTCATCGAAAACTTCATCGAAACTTTATCAAAGTATCCATCAATTGAAATAACTCTTGCCAAAGAAAAAATAAGATCTAGTTTCAATTATTTTTATGATTATTATTTTTGAAGATTTTAATTGGTTTTGATGCTTAAAAAACTAGTAAACTCAATAAGTTATCAACAGACAACAATGAATATGTTAACTGGTGTATCGATTGCTCTTCTCCTAGGGCTTACCGCCTGCGAGAAGAAACAGTCTGCAAACCCATCAGTGATAGCCGTTGATACTTCCCATCAACCAGTTTCGGACAATACTGTTCGGGTGGGTGTACTTACCATTGATAGCGTGGATTCTGTCAAACAACGGTATCAGCCACTCCTAAACTACCTCTCTGAGGTGATTAATCGCCCTTTCTCCTTAATACCTGTTACCCAAGAAAGTCAATTCATTGAAGTAGCCCAAGGTAATTTGCACTTTACCACCAACAATCCTCTGGCAGCTGTGCAAATCCGTCGGCTCTACGATACGAAGTTTCTACTTACCCACTCTCGACCTCAGATGGGTACAAAATTTGCTGGTCTGATCATCGTCAGAAGCGATAGCAATATCTACAAGCTGAAGGATCTGCAGGGTAAGAAGGCAGCCTGCGTGGCTTTTCAAACGGCGGCGGCTGGCTGCACTTTTCAAATCTATCATCTGCTTCAAAATGGTATTGACCCGTTCCTGGACTTCAGCAGTTTTGTGGAAAACAAATCACAAGACAAGATTGTGCTTGACGTAGTCAACGGCAAAATTGATGTTGGGTTTATCCGTACAGGTCAATTAGAAAAGATGCTCAACCAAGGCTTGCTGGAAAACCTGGAACAGCTAAGAATCCTAGAGTCGGTTAAGGACGAATTCTTCTATACTCATACCACCGAGCTCTATCCCGAGTGGCCGATTGCTGCGGTTAAGGCTACTGACCCCCAATTAGTCGCAGCAGTGACCGACGCGCTTCTGAATATCCCAGCAAATCATCCAGCCCTGGCAGCTGCTAAGATAGAAAAATTTTTACCGGCAGAGGATTATGGCTCCCTGGATAAGCTGATTGAAACGTTGAGGCTAAAAAGTTGGGATGCTAATAGGGATCCGTTTAGGAATTCTGGGAACAGGCAACAGGCAACAGGGAGTAGGGAGTAGGGAGTAGGGAACAAAAATTCTCACCATTCCTACACGGATTGCTATAGCATTTGTATTTGAGATGTAAACCGAGAAGGTCTTTTTTTTATTTTCCTATAAAACTCTGGAGCTCTTGCCCCTCTTGCCTCTTGCCTTTTTCGACAATCTATAACTTTACAACTTGTTTTAAAACTCTATATTATAGCAATCCTAAATCAATTGAGAGAATGTTTGTTCCCTGTTCCCTACTCCCTGCTCCCAGATCCGCTGTTCCCTTTGCTATAGCAATCCATTCTAGATTGAGTAAAGTACTAAGCCTAAAATTCCGGCAATCGGGATAATCAACAGCACCTTCACCCGGAACCGCCACAGGGCAACTAGGGCTGCGGCAAAGATCACCAAGCTGCCAACATGAAATTCAGCACTCCTAGCTACTACAATAGCAGCGGTAATGATCATGCCAATGACGGCAGGACGAATTCCTTTGAGCGCCGCCTGAATCACTGTAGATTCTTTGATATGTTTCAATAAGTGGGAACAGGTTACCATCAGCAGTCCTGGTGGTAAGAAAATGCCTACTGTTGCTACTATTGCTCCGGAAATTCCTTTCACCACATAACCGATGAAGGCAGCGCTGATCAGAATTGGTCCAGGAGTAATTTGTCCGATTGCGATCGCATTAGCAAATTCTGTCTGAGTCACCCAACCGTAAGTATTCACCACCACTTCTTGAATCAGAGGAATGAACACGTAGCCTCCACCAAATAGCATTAGGCTCATGCCGGAAAATGTCACGAATAGTTTCGCGAGGCTGGTTTCCCCCAAAAAGGGTAGGGGAATCATAGAAAGCAAGGGAAAACTCAGCAGGATGAGCAAGGTGACTGACAGCTTCAGCCAGGAAATCCCCTGAATTGACTCCTGAATCGGTTGAGCTTGGGAATTCTCCTGTCCCGAGTGCTTAGTGTCACCTAACCAAAGCCATCCTAGCAATCCAGAACCCACCACGACTAGCACAGTAATGTAGAATCCTCCTACTACCTTGAGTAGGACTGCCGCGATTATTGCAATCACTAGTTCCCGCCAGCCTTTGATCGCTTTTTTGCTCATGCGTCTGGCGGCACTCAAGATAATTGCCGCCACTGCAGGAATAAATCCCGCAAAGGCTTTTTGAAGTGCTGGAATTTCCCCGGCCTGGAGATAAGCAATCGTTAAACCAATTACCAGGATAAAAGAAGGGAGCAACACACCAATGGCACTGACTACAGCGCCATTAGTCCTCCCCAAGCGATAGCCCACATAGACTACTACGTTAGCAGCAACTGGACCAGGTAAAACAGTGGCTAAGGAAATGCCGTCTAGCATATCTTCATGGGTGAGGAGCTTGTGCCGCCGCACCATCCGATTCTCCACCACGGAAATCAGAGCCATGAAACCGCCAAAGGCTGTACTACCGATCTTGAAAAAGTTCCAGAAGAGAAACCAAAGGGATACCGACTCGGAATTTTCCGAGTTTACATGCAGTTTTTTTAACATAGTCAGTTCTTTAAGCCACTACGGTCTGACGTGCTTTAATCTCTTTGAGCAGAGTGGCTTGGCGATCTCGTCGCTTTAAGTCCTCAGGATCCATTTTTTGGCGTGCCTCTGCTTTTAAGCTTTGGTTAATCGCATTAAATTTAGCGATCGCAGTGCTGCTGAATTTGATTTCTTTACCTTTAAGAATCCCAACCCGTTCGTAACCAAGAGCATCAAGTACATCTCCGGCCACCAATTCAAAAATCAGGATTTCCTCATCCGTAGCTTCCTGGAGAAACTTCTTAGTGTTTTGTTTAATTACAGGTTGGGTGACATTACTCCATAGGGAGCTAGACGTTGCAGCATTCGAGGCTTCCTGGGATTGATGGAAATCTAGCATCTCAGGAGTATACTGCACCCCTAGGAAATTACACAGATCCTGCAGGGTAGTCTCAGGAGAGCTGATTAGGGTTTCATAACTGATGCTAAAAAACCTCTCGGGACTTAGGCGAGAGCGCATCTGGAGTGCTAAACGCTGGGCTTTTGCCCATTCTTGAGCAATATGGTAGAAGTGCTTTTCTCCAACCACTGCCTTCTTAAAAGAAACCGCCACATCTCTACCATCCCGGTACAAATAGATAAATTTAGGGTTTTCCAAGTAGGCGGTAATCTCTGGCAGGTAGTAAACGTTGGCTAAACTTTTGCAACACCATTGCTGTGCTCCCCAAGTTTGTGCCATAATATCGTAAACAGAGGCTAATATGGCCACCAAAGACCGCTCTCGGCAAAGGGAAATAACTTCCTTTGTATCTAAATGCACACCCTCCCAAGGGACGGGATTGAGTTCCACTAAACGACACACATCATTGACTAATAGGGTAAAGGTGTCCGTTTGACTCAAATCCCCATAGCTAGGTAGTAATGGCATCATCCGCTGCAATATGTGAGGGGAGTGGGGAGCAGCGAGATCACCAATCTGATTCAACATCAGGCGCAATAAATTAGAGCCTGAGCGTTGGGTGCCGATCATAAAAATAGACATAACTTTGAGCTATCCTCATCACTGAATTCCAATTGCTGACCTTGATCACCGATTAAGTAGAAGCAGCCATCAGAAAACGTTGTGGTTGCAATGCAGCACAATAAAAGCTTGGTCTTCACCAAAGCAACTCTCCCTAGCTGTGAGTGGAGCGGTGTTTAGCTAACTAACCGTAAGCATTCAGCTGAGAGCTCTCAGCTGAGAGCTCTCAGCTCTCAGCATTCAGCTCTGAGCTCTCAGCATTCAGCTCTCAGCTCTGAGCTCTCAGCCATTCGCGTAGCGTGGCCTGTGGCCAAGGCCTGTGGCCAAGCTACACTGAACAGCTTTTGAATAAAATAAGCTGACGGCTGTTGGCGTAGCCTGCGCGTAGCGCATATGCTTACAAATTGTTTAACAACTGATAAGCGCGTTTATATCTGGTTTGTAAACAAAATTATTGCCGGAAAAAGCAAAAGACAAGAGGGGAAAGACAAGAGGGGAAAGAGATACGGATTTTTATTGGACAATAAAAAAAGACCTCCTATGTTTACATCTGATTTATAAATCCTATAAACCAGATCACACCTTCGTTAACTGATTACCCTATCCCGGATAACAGCCGAAAATTAAGCACTATCACTAAAGTAGACCGGCTAAATGATTGACATTAAGACTGTAGGTTGATGGGGTGATGGGAGAATAATATCAAGTTCGGTTGAATACCCATAATAAAAGTGTGAGGAGATGGGGAGATGGGGAGATGGGGGAGATTTTTATTAAGGGTAATTATCCTGACATGATATAACACGCTTGTTAAGCCAAATGTCATAGGATTTAATTGATCAATGCAGCCAAACTGAACCAAAACTGAAGCCAAACTGAGAAAAAAAGCAAAACTGAGACAACTGAGACAAAAACTGAGACAACTATTATGCCAACTTATGCTATATAGCGCCTCTCAATAGAATTAATTTCATCGGTTGATGGTTCAACCTGAGATTAGTCTGAGAAAAATCTAAGCTCACCCTGGGCTAAGTATGAAAAAAATTATACAACTAAGCCTAGTTAAAATAACTGAGCTAAAAAACTGAGACAAAAACTGAGACATTAGGCTCTGATCCGAATGCCATTGTAGAAATATAGACACCTTAGCGACTAGACAACAGCGCTAATGCCCTGTTAAAACCGATGGTTTTTGCCTAAGGGTCAATGTTTGCCTGAGGTTACACACACTACACTGGTCTATTGCCGGTAGACCAGTGTTTACTTCCAGTCTCAACATAATTCACTTGCATTCGGAGGAACTTTGATGTCAAACACTTTTATTCCCACTGGAGAAACTCTAACCGAGCCCGTAGTACTACCCGGAGTAGGGGATTCTTTAACCGTATTCGGTACATTGGATGTTGATGGTAGTGCTGTTGATATCACCGGCACTAATGCTAGCATCTTTAACGCAGAAACAGGGACAATTGATGGTAGCTTCAACGGTGTCAACTTCGTTAATGGTGGTGTTTCTTCTGGTACATTAACCAACCAAGGCTTGATTACTAGTGATAGTCGTCCCGTCAACATCGGTGGTCAGAACATCAGAGTTGATAACTTAGCCGAGATTATCTCCTCTGCAAGTCCTCGGGATGGTGTCGTTTACGCTGACCAGACTGCTACATCCTATGATATTTTCAACGGTCCTGATGCTGTTATTGATGTCGGTGAGGGCAATGATGGAGATGCCATTTCTCTACAACTCGGTGCTGATGTCACAGGCAGTGTGGTTAATCAAGGTACGGTGATCGGACGTGGTGTGCCGGTGGGTAATAACCAAGCTACTGCGATTCGCCTCAGACAGGGTACTGACATCGGAGGAGCGGATGTCTCAGTCTTCAATGGTGATATTGTCAATGAAGGCACGTTGATCTCAGAAACTGACAGTGGTGTCCTGATTGAGTCGGGAGTCGAACTCAACGGTACAATCGTTAATAACGGTACGATTGATGGTGCTTTCAACGGCGTTAGCTTTGCCAATGGCGGTACCTCTTCTGGGGCGCTGCAGAATTTTGGTACTATCACTAGTGCTAGTCGTGCCGTAAATATCGGTGGTCAAGATATTAGCCTTCAAAACTTCGGTGAGATTCTCACCTCTGCCAGTCCCCGGGATGGTGTCGTTTACACTGACCAGAGTGCGCTTTCCTACTCGATTGTCAACGAAAGTAGTGGTCTGATCGATGTCGGTGAAGGCAATGATGGAGATGCCATTTCTCTACAACTCGGTGCTGATGTCACAGGTAGCGTGATTAATCGAGGTACGGTGATCGGACGTGGTGTGCCGGTGGGTAACAACCGAGCAACTGCTGTTCGCCTCAGACAAGGTACTAATACTGACCTCTCAGTCTTCAATGGTGATATTGTCAATGAAGGCACCTTAACCTCAGAAACTGATGCGGCAGTACTGATTGAGGACGGAGTCGAACTCAACGGCGACATCATTAACAGGGGCACTATCAACGGTGGTGTTGTTGCAGGCAGCCCTCAGGTCGGTATTGATGTTCAGGGTGCTGAGGGTGACGTAACTATTGTTAACCAAGGTACTATCAACGGCGATGTTCTACTCAGTGCTGGTAATGATACCTATGATGGTATCGCAGGCACTGTTAACGGTACTGTTTTCGGTAATGAGGGCAATGATACTCTGATTGGTGGTAGCGCTAATGATGTGTTGAACGGAGGCGTTGGCAATGACTTGTTAACTGGCAATTCAGGTGCAGACATCTTCGCCTTCGGCAGTGAAATCTTCCAAGACGGTCTCCAGGACTTTGACCAAATCACTGACTTTGAGGCCGGTGATGCCTTTGATTTCGCTGACGAGTTCTTGGGCAATATTAGTTTCGGTCGCGAAACAGTTAGTGGTCAAGAAGCGGTAGTAGCTATCCTTGGCGGCGAGGATAATCTGACTGTATTCGGCAATCTCGATGCTGCTGAGCAGGCATTTAATGCATTTGTGTAACACAACAGTGTGATCCCAAGACTGTTCCGATTAGTTCTTACTTAAACGGTTTTTACCCAAGACTGTCAGCGATCGCTAGTTAGATTAGCGATCGCATTTTTTTTCTAAGCTCAATAGCTTTCTAATACCGATGCTATCGGAAATAATATGAGGTCAAAATGAGATATGTCTGAATAAAACAGCAAAACTGATACAAAAACTGATACAAATAGTCTTCAATACTATGGTATATACACCCCTATTTTTGTTGAAATTATCTATTTATTGCTCAATCTGAAAGTAACTTAAAAAGAATCTGAATACAGCCTGAAAGTAATCTAATAAAAATCAAAAAAATCAGCTAAACTAAAACACTTCATCCCAAAACTGAGGCAAAAACTGAGACAGTATTCCTGGCTCTGCTCATTACTCTAAAACTAGAGAGATTTAACGATACCGATATAGGGAGAATGTCAATTTTGTTAATCCCTGATTTAGATCCCCCTAAATCCCCCTTAATAAGGGGGACTTTTGAATCTAATTCCCCCCTTTTTTAAGGGGGGCTAGGGGGGATCTATTAACCTAATTACAAAGGTGACATGCTCCCACCGAGATATTTCTCAGGTGTCTTACTAATTAATCACAGTTGATAACTCTCCAGTAACCAGGTAAAGAGGACAGGGTAATGTGGCATAAAATCATAGTTTGGCTTATAACTGAAATTATTTTAAACGTGCTAGGAATTGATGACCTAGCGGACTATAGCGAATTCATATTTGAAAAACAATTAATTAATTTTAACAGCTATCACTATCAAGTCAATATGAGAATTGCACCTAGCTACTTTTCGATGTTTGGCATGGGTAACCATTGAATATTGTAGAGAAAAGCGTGATGAACGACATTTTACAAGTTGGTAACCAAACTATTACAGCATCAGAAATTATCCCCCTGCTGAGACGATATCTTTTGCTGCCTCAGCTATTCCGGGAAATTATTATTGACCATGGGATCGCTGGAATCAGCTGCACCCCAGAAGAGGAAACCAGTGCTGAAGAGCGGTTTTATGCCAAACATAAGCTCACGGATGACAAAGCACGTCAGGCTTGGTGTCAGAATCATCAGATCACTCTAAACCAATTAAAAACCTTGGCAACCCGTGAGCTAAAACTTGAAAAATTCCAACAAGAAACCTGGGGTCACCGACTAGAATCTTACTTTCTCGAGCGCAAACAGCAGCTAGATCAGGTTAGTTATTCGTTGATTCGTGTTAAGCATAAAGGTGTCGCTCGGGAACTTTATTATCGGCTGGAGGATGGCGAGCAATCCTTTGCTGAAATAGCACGGCAATATTCCCAAGGACCAGAAGCTCAAAGTGGAGGATTAATTGGTCTGATGCCCATGACTATGCCCCACCCTCAGATTGCTCGGATTCTGAAGCTGAGTCAGCCTGGTCAGTTGTGGACACCAACACAAATAGGTGAGTGGATTGTGATTGTGCGCCTAGAAAAATTAATTCCAGCCCAGTTAGACCAACCCATGCGTCAGCGACTGCTAAAGGAATTGTTTAATAGATGGCTCGGTGAGCAATTACAACAATTGATAGAAAAAGGGAATAGGGAGCAGGGAGTAGGGAGCAGGGAGCAGGGAGTAGGGAGTAGGGAGTAGGGTCAATATATATAGCAATTCTCTCTCCCATAAGCTACAAAGAGATCCCCCTAAATCCCCCTTAATAAGGGGGACTTTGAGGCAATTAAGCCTACTTCATAAATGCAATAAACGCTATAAAATTTTTTGGTCTTATGAGAAATCAATATTGGTTATGATGATCTATTTATAAATGCTATATCGGTGATCGTTAATCACTTTGTATTTACAGCATTTTTCATAACTATTAAGTACACAGGATTATTTCCCTGTTCCCTGTTCCCGATTCCCGATTCCCGATTCCCTACTCCCTACTCCCTACTCCCTACTCCCTACTCTTTAATTTTATTGCCATGACTTCTACCACTTCCCCCATCCAAGAATTTATTGCTAGTGTATCTCCTTTTAATCAACTACCAACTACAGCGTTAGAAAAATTATCTGCACAATTGCAGCCAGTACACTATCACCTTGGTGAAACAATTTTAATGCGGGAGAAAATACCCTCCCATGTGGTAATTCTCTATCAAGGACAAGCTCGTTTACTAGGTTATGACCCCCGCACAAATAAGGAGGTAACGGTTCAAAAGCTCTCTCCCGGTGCGATTTTAGGCTGGGCGAGCTTAGTACGGGAAGTCTATAGTGAAACTGCGATCGCATCAGAGGAAGTAGATTGTCTAGCGCTACCAGCAAAGGAATTTTTCCAGCTGTTACAGACCTATCCCTCCGTCGCTACTGCCTTTCAAGACCATTGTGCTTTGATTGAAATCTTTGACTTACTTGGTGCTGAGCTCGAACGTCGAGCCGATGGCATCACGGAGCTCCGGAAACTAGCACTGAAAGGGTTTCAACAAGCAGTAGTTTACCACTTCCCCCCAGCAGACTCAGCCCAATTAGACCCCGAGTGGATGTGGTTTGTCAGTGGCGGTAATCCTCCGCCTAACTTGCCAGTGGGTAGCCGTATCAATTCACAAAACCCTAATTACGCCACTCTCCAGCAAGTGCGCTTGGTAGGATTACCGAAATCAATGCTATTGGCGGAGGTAGCAACTGGTAACAATGCAGGCATAACCTCTATTTCTGCTAGCCCTGAACTAGAATTTCGCTCTGCTCGTGATGCGATCGCGAAGCGTGACCAAAGGTCAATCGCATTACCCGAATCCTTACCTGTAGTTAATCAGGGTCAAGAGCACAGCCGAAAATATCCCTTTAAAAGTGGCAGAGGTATTTTAAAAGAGACCTTAGCCTGCTTCGAGATGCTCAGTGAGTATCTCGAAGTCCCGTTTAAGCGGGAGGTCATCCAAAGAGTGATTACTAACCAGCAAAAAACCGGCACCATTACTTTACCATTTTGCGCTGCTATCGCTGATTTAATGGGATTGCAAACCCAGCTAGTCAAGATAGCAGCAACGACAATTACTCAGCTGCCAACACCAGCTCTGATCCGTTGGGAAGATACTTTCGCTGTTGTCTACAACGCCTCACCAAAAGAAGTGGTACTGGGGATACCAACCTCTGGTGGCATCAAACGCCGTAAATTATCTACCTTTATCGACATTTGGGGCAAATCCGGTCAAGTACTGCTACTAAAAGAAGCAACAACTACCCCCAAGAAAAAGTTTGGTCTTTCCTGGTTTATACCAATACTATCTCGCTATCGTCAAGTACTCTTTGAAGTATTAATCGCATCCTTTTTTGTCCAACTCTTTGGCTTAGTCAATCCTTTAATGACCCAGGTAATTATCGACCAGGTAATTGGTGGTAATAGCCTAGATACCCTCCATGTCCTGGGAATTTTACTAATAGTTGTAGCACTGTTTGAAGCCATATTAAGTGCTTTACGTACCTATTTATTCTCTGATACTACTAACCGGATTGACCTAGCCCTCGCCTCCCAGGTAATTGACCACTTGGTGCGTTTACCAATGAGTTATTTTGGAAAACGTACCGTTGGGGAATTAGCAACCAGGGTTCAGGAATTAGAAAAAATTCGCTCGTTTCTGACCGGAACAGCCTTAACTGTAGTCTTAGATGCAGTCTTTTCTGTGATCTATATTGCCGTGATGGTGCTCTACAGTCCCCTACTTACCCTAGCCGCATTAGCTGTTGTGCCTTTGTTTATCTTGCTGACCCTAATCTTTTCACCAATATTACGGCGCATGTTAAGGAGTAAGGCCCAGCGCAACGCACAAACCCATTCTTACCTGGTGGAAGTGCTTAATGGTATTGAAACCGTTAAATCCCAAAACATTGAACTACGATCTCGCATGTCTTGGCAACAGCGCTACGGTGGTTATATTTCAGAAGGGTTTAAAGCCGTTAAGCTCTCCACTACCGCTAGTTCAATCAGCAATTTTCTCCATAAATTATCTAGTCTATTAGTGCTATGGGTGGGAGCTTATTTAGTACTCCAAAGTGAATTAACCCTAGGAGAATTAATCGCTTTTCGGATTATTGCTGGCTATGTCACCAGTCCCCTGCTGCGGCTGTCCCAACTGTGGCAAAACTTCCAGGAAACTGCTCTATCCATTGAGCGTCTGAGCGATATTCTTAATCACCCTCAAGAATCCCCAGTAGAACAACAGAATAACTTAACCATGCCACCGATTACAGGTACTGTTAAATACGAGAATATTTCCTTCCGGTTTGGTAATAGTGGTCCGTTGCAACTCAGTAAAATTAATCTCGACATCCCAGCTGGTTGTTTTGTAGGAATTGTGGGACAAAGTGGCTCTGGTAAAAGTACGTTAACTAAGCTTTTACCCCGCTTCTATGAACCCTTAGGAGGTCGAATTCTAATTGATAACTATGACATTAGTAAAGTTGAACTCTATTCCCTACGACGTCAGCTAGGAATTGTGCCCCAGAACCCTCTGTTATTCGAGGGCACAATCCATGAAAACATTGCCCTGAATAATCCAGAAGCCACCACTGAAGAAATTATTGCTACTGCTAAAATAGCTGCTGCTCACGATTTTATCATGGACTTGCCCAATGGCTACAACACTCAGGTGGGAGAGCGAGGTTCAGCTTTATCTGGGGGACAGCGACAGCGAGTAGCGATCGCCCGTGCGGTTTTGCAAAATCCACGACTACTAATTTTAGATGAAGCCACCAGCGCTTTAGACTATGAAACGGAGCAAAGGGTCTGTACTAATTTAGCTGAAGCCTTTAAAGGTCGTACTGTCTTATTCATTACCCACCGACTCAGCACAATTAAAAACGCTGACCTGATTTTAATGATGTCTAAAGGAATCATCGAAGAGATGGGAACTCATCAAGAATTAATGGCTATTAAAGGGCGTTATTATTGTCTTTATAAATAGGGAATCGGGAATCGGGAATCGGGAATCGGGAATCGGGAATCGGGAATCGGGAATTGGGAATTGGGAATCGGGAATTGGGAATTGGGAATCGGGAATCGGGAATCGGGAATTGGGAATCGGGAATCGGGAATCGGGAATCGGGAATCGGGAATTGGTAACAGTAATAATATTTGACTGTTTCACTACTGAAATAGATTGTTATTACTCCCGGTCTTAGTTTTTTTTCTGGTGCAATCTCTCAAATAAATGAAAAATTACTACTCCCTATTCTCAATTCTCAATTCTCAATTCTTAATTCTCAATTCTCAATTTCCGACTCCCGACTCCCGACTACCGACTCCCGACTCCCGACTCCCGACTCCCGACTCCCGACTCCCGACTCCCGACTCCCGACTCCCGACTCCCGACTCCCTATTCCCTATTCCCTAACCCAATTA
>NZ_JAAHHM010000016.1:0-27500 GCF_010692445.1 Moorena sp. SIO3E8
AATATTCGGCTGCCTCTTTTGGGGTGACATATTTTTTCATAACGGCTTAACCTCTACAAATCTATACTAACATCTTTGTAGAGATATGAAAAGGTTTGATGAGATTAAATGCTCATAGTTACACCTCCGTCCCTGAAGCAGCACTAGCAACTACCTACCGTTGATTAGCTGACGGCTGACAGCTGACGGCTGATAGCTGAATACTTACCTAATATCAGTGTGAAGCTAGCGAAACTATCACAAGGTTTTCGAGCCTGAGGGTTATCTCTAAGCATGATGGGATCAAGGCTGAAAATCCGTCGGAGGTCGCTAGGATGTTATTTAATATTGCTGGTGTAGGGACTGGGTTAGGAATTCTAACTCTATTGGTGTTTGGGCTGTTGCAATGGTTGCACATTAGTACTGGTCATTTCCTAGATTGGATAATTGGTGTGGCTAGCTTTTGGTGGCTGTTGGTGATTGTGACAGTTCCGTGGAATGTCCACTTGGAAGCTAGGGAAGTTTTAGCAGAGGGGTCGGCTTCCAGGGCAAATGAGATTGCGGTTGACCCGAAGCAATTAAACTATGTGGAAATGATAGCTAAGCGATCGCTAACCGTAGCAATCGCCCTTCACCTGTTATCTGCTGTGGGTCTGTACATCCTTGCTGCCACTGGGATTAGTGCTGTAGGCTACGTCAGTTCGGGAGCAGCTTTGCTTTTAACTGCTTTGCGTCCAGCGGTACGTTTTTACCAGTATTTAGCAGCCCGGTTAAGGATGATCCGGCAAGAGTTTAAGTATCCTCGCCGAGATGTAATGGAACT
This sequence comes from Moorena sp. SIO3E8, assembly GCF_010692445.1. NCBI lineage: Bacteria > Bacillati > Cyanobacteriota > Cyanophyceae > Coleofasciculales > Coleofasciculaceae > Moorena > Moorena sp. SIO3E8. The sequence goes on from NZ_JAAHHM010000016.1 coordinate 803, forward strand.
ACAGAATCGTTTTGAAGCTCTCGAAAGAACTGTCAAAGGTCTAGAAGAGAAACTAGACCCAGAAGAACCTTACTCTTGGGTGGCAACCCATCAGCGTTACTGGGAAGAGACTCGCAAAGGCTTAGCCCAACTTGAAGCATCAATGGCACAACTGGAAGCTAATAACAATGCGGAACACCAACGTTTAGCTCGGGATTCTGAAAATGCGATCGCACAATTAACTACAGATAGTCAATTTCTGGATAATGTCCGAGAAATTATCCGGTTTTTCAAGACAGCTTAGTAGTTATAGCGCTACGCGCAAGTCAGAAGTCAGAAGTCAGAAGTCAGAAGTCAGAAGTAAACTATGACTAAGTTTTGGAGTTTAGGAATGTCAAACATCTAAATGCTTAGTGCGCTTGCAGCGCTGAGTTAGAGGGCTGCTTGAGGTGGAATCGGGAATCGGGAATCGGGAATCGGAACCCACCCCTAACCCCTCCCAGGAGGGGAACGGGAATCGGGAATCGGGAATCGGGAATCGGGATCAAAGCAAGTTAGATGCTTCATATAAACGCCTGACAACGGCGATAATTCGCTTGCCATAATCTAAGTCAGCTGACCAGCGGCCACTGAGCTGTTCAACTAAGGGAGCAATCCCTCGGGTAACGAAGCGAAACCGGGGATCGACCAAGGGTTGGACTAGGGGTTCCTGACTGGCGTAGGCTTTCAAATGTTGGATATGGGCACGTACTCCAATTCTAGCGCTAGGAAAAGTCGCTTCTTCCTCACTAGTCACTGCTCCCAAACCACCAAAATTATTTTGCTCAGGTCTAAGGCGATCGCTAAAGCGTAGGAAGTTAGTTTCTACACAAGCTTGGGCAAAGGCAATGTCATAGTTGACTCCCTCAATCGAGGCTTCTTCTCGATAGAGCCTAGCTAGGTCAGGAAACTCAGTCAGGGCGTTCTGATTATTGTTTTTAAGAAATATCTGTAACTGGACTTCGGAGGTGCTACCATGACCCATGATCCGGTCAATCAGACCTGGACAGATTTTCTGGGAAATTGAGCGCAAAATCACAGTGCGGGTAGGAGCATCCCAACCGACAAAGATGTTATAATCTCTTAGTTCAATGGCCTTAACATAAACGACTCCCCGATATTGCACACGACGGACATTCTCGGCGGTGGTCAAATCCACTCCTAGGCGATCGGCTAGGTCAATGGGAATGTAAGAATTGCTATTGATTAGAACACCTCGATCATCGTAAGTCTGATTATTGATTTTAATATCAATGATGGGATAAACGGGATTGAGTTGATCGGGTGGCTGTTCACCAGATATCAAACTACTCCATTGGGCAAGTCCATCAGCTATGCCTCTGGCCATGTCACGACGTCGATTCTGGAGCAGAGCACGGTCTTGGGGATTAGTCAGAAAGCCAACTTCGAGCAGTAGGGAGGGCAGGATAACATCACGGCAAAAGGCAAGACGCCCAACACCTGAGTCCGTATCGGGTTTTGCTCCTCGATTGGGCAGTTCAGGAAGGCGTGTGATCAAATAGCGCAGCATTAGTTCACCATGCTTCTTGCGCTCAGTGTTATTGAAAATGTAAAAAGCAGAGGCACCTCGGATGTTAGGATTGGAAAAGGCATCAGCATGAATCTCTAGCGCTACATCACCAAAACCAGCACGGTCATTAATCCATTGAATTGTCTGCTTTAAACTCAATTCATCAGGAACAGATAATACTTCATACCGACGCGATCGCAATTCTGGCACCACCATATCTCGCAGCCCAATCATTTCTTCGGCTTCCGTTGTCCCACCGGCAATCGCCCCTGGGTCAAGACCACCACGTTCCATGCCACCGTGACCTGCTGAAATAAATATACGTCCCATGTCTTGCTTTTTGCCCTCAGCCCTTAATTGAGCACTTGCTGTTTCCAGGATAAGGATTTACTTTCCCTATGGCTAGGGGAAGTTCGACTGTACAAATCATCCCACCAATAGGGAACAGCAAGGAATAACCAAAGCAACATGGACTGATGAAAAATTAACGATGAATACTATCATTTAGCAAAGGGAGTAGGGAGTCGGGAGTCGGGAGTCGGGAGTAGGGGTAATACCGAGTTGCATTCAAAGAGAGTAGATTGGTTGGATAGGGAGATAGGGAGATAGGGACCCACCCCTAACCCCTCCCAGGAGGGGAATATGGGGAGATGGGGAGATAGGGAGATAGGGAGATTGGCGGAAGAGAAAGTTGTACCTTTGACCGCAACTTGGTATAAGAAACTTGAAGGTACCTCATAAGTATGATCAACGCTATAGATTGAGCAACCTCTGGAAAATAATAGCTTTGAGCAAACTAAATATCAATGGCTAATCAAACCTTTGGACTAGACAAGCAGCTTTACGACTACTTAAAATCTGTTTCTCTAAGAGAGCCAGAAGTTTTGACCCAGCTGAGGCTGGAAACAGCACAGCATTCCATGGGTATGATGCAAATAGCTCCTGAACAGGGGCAGTTTATGGCCTTACTAGTGCAGTTGATGGGAGCCAAGAAAACTCTAGAGGTGGGGGTATTTACGGGCTATAGTTCTTTAGCTGTAGCCTTAGCTTTGCCACCAGAGGGAAAGGTGGTTGCTTGTGATATCAGTGAGAAGTATACTGCGATCGCACGTCGCTACTGGCAACAAGCTGGAGTAGCTGACAAAATTGACCTGCAAATTGCCCCAGCACTGGACACTCTGGAGCGGTTGGTGGAAGAAGGACAGGCAGGTACGTTTGATTTTGCCTTCATTGATGCCGATAAACGGAACTACGAAAACTATTACGAGCAGGCACTGAAACTGGTGCGTAATGGTGGAGTTATTGCTGTGGATAATGTCCTCTGGTCGGGGCGAGTAGCAGATCCTGAGGTAGTCGATAACAAAACTGAGGTAATTCGAGCATTTAATCAAAAGCTATCTCAAGACCAACGGGTCAACCTTAGTTTGGTACCGATTGCTGATGGATTGACCCTAGCGCTAAAGAAGTATGAAGTATGAAGTCAGAAGTATGAAGGTAAGCATTCAGCTTAAGCGCTACGCGCACGCTACTTGAGGTGCTATCAGCTATCAGTTATCAGTTATCAGCTTAAGCGCTACGCGCACGCTACTTGAGGTGCTAATGCGCTACAGATGGTGCTACTTGAGGTGCTTTTGAATCAAACAGGTAAGCATTGGTTTAATCTCTGTTACGTCAGCTGACGGCTGACGGCTGACCGCTGACCGCTGACCGCTGACCGCTGACCGCTGACCGCTGACCGCTGACCGCTGACCGCTGACCGCTGACCGCTGACCGCTGACCGCTGACCACTGACTGCTGACCGCTGACGTTTATGCTTCTTTGCTGAGATCATCAAAACAGTAAGGGCAACAAATACCTTTGATATATTTAGGGGAATTGAGATCAGCTTGGGAAATTGGATTTCCACAACCGTAGCACATATGGTGGGTTCCAGCTTCCAACTTGTGCTTGAGAGCAATTCGTTGATCGAAGACAAAGCACTCCCCCTCCCATAAACTTTCCTCTTCTGGGACTTGTTCTAAATACTTGAGAATGCCACCTTTGAGATGATAGACCTGTTTAAAACCCTGACTCAACATAAAGGATGAGGCTTTTTCACAGCGAATACCCCCTGTACAAAACAGGGCTACTTTTTTATCTTTGGTGGAATCGAGGTGGTGGCGAACATAATCAGGGAATTGTCGGAATGAGTCAGTATGGGGATTTTGGGCACCTTTGAAGCTTCCGATATTTACTTCATAGGTATTGCGAGTATCAATCAGGACTACGTCTGGATCTGAAATTAGAGCATTCCAGTCCTGGGGTTTAACATAGGTACCTACCTGTTGATTGGGGTCAACCTCTGGCAAACCGATGGTAACAATTTCTTTCTTTAACCGGACTTTCAGGCGGTTGAATGGGGGGGAGTCGGTGTAGGATTCTTTATGCTCTAAGTCGGCCAGACGGGGATCGGAACGGAGGAACGCTAGGACTGAATCAATGGCTTGACGGGAGCCTGCGATGGTGCTGTTAATGCCTTCTGCTGCAAGCAGAATCGTTCCTGTGATGCCTTGAGCTTGACAATGGGCTAGTAAGGAGGGTCGTTTATCGGCAAAGTCTGGCAATCTGACAAATTTGTAAAATGTTGCAACTACCTGGGTCATGATCCGGTTAAGGGGTGAAAATAGTGCTGAGTTTTGAGTCCTGAGTCGGAAAGTGCCTCACTATTTACTATATTGGCGTATGGTAAGACCCCGCATTAAGGTGCTATGGTAATAGTACTGTTGCGATGTCTATGGGAAAATTTTTTGGCTATCTTGGTTGACTTTCCAGTTGGATGATGTATAATAACAAAAGTGCGGTTGATACACTAAGCTTAATTTAGCTTAAGTTGTCTTTGCCTGGGGGTATAGCTCAGTTGGTAGAGCGCCTGCTTTGCAAGCAGGATGTCAGCGGTTCGAGTCCGCTTACCTCCACTAGTTAGATCTAATCGTAAATTGGTGACTAGGATGGCGTTGCTGAATCAAACGAATGGATCGGAGTAGAGTGGGCATCCTGCCCGCTCCAAAAAATCCCCGAACAGGCAAGATGCCTATTCCACAGGTGCGACCCGTCACGCTTCGCGATTGACCGTAGGTCACGCTAGGCGATCGCTTTTTTTGTATCTCGTTGACATGACTAATAACTAATAACCACTAACTCTTATTTCATTCACGAATTGATTTCTAAAAAATAGACGATATAGTTCGCAGCTAGCTGTGGCTCGATTCCCCTGAATTCTGATCAAACCCAAGCTTTCCAATTTATAGGCAGTTAGTGCTTCTAATTCCACACTTTCTGTGGCCATGACTACTTCCTTAAAAGCAGCGACTAGGTCAGGATGGGGTAGCAAAGCGGCTAGATAGTAACGCAAATAGTTACTATAAATTCCAGTTTGAGTTGGTGCTTCCTCTAGTAATTGTTCTAAGCTAACATCCTGTTTAGTGAGATGATAAAGGGCAAGACGAATTAAACTGGGACAACGACCTACCATAGTCACTAAAGGAGCAAGACGTTTCATGGCTTGGTCACCTTTTGCCCAATCCAAACCATGACGCTGGGCTAAGTCTAGCACTTGCTCATTGGTAAATTCTGGGAGTTTAATGGCTAGGCCAACATTAAAGGGCGATTGATTAAGTTTTAGTGGCACATATACATCTGTAGCATGAGCTATCACCCATCTTACGTTTTGCCAAATTTCCAGTTCCCTAGCATCCTCATACCAAGAGCGTAGCAAAGACAGAAAATCCCTAGAAAGTTCTGGATACTCAAAAATTTGATTAACTTCATCTAAAGCAATAACAATTGGCCTATCGACTTGCTCTAGCAAATAGTCTTCAAAGTAAGTGGTACAACTCACCTTAGAGCCAATGTCAGAATCCCAATAGTGATCGAGTTGGAGGGATAAACCCAATTGCCGACTGACGTTGGCACAAAACCAACGTAAGAACTTATCCAGGTTGCTGAAAACTTGGGAGTCAGCTCGGTGTAAACTTAAACTAACAGTACGAAAGCCCTGTTTCTTGGCATAAGCCAAAATCCTTCGCACTAGGGAAGTCTTTCCTTTCTGTCTGGGGCCTTTAATATGAATGAGGCTACCTGGTTTGCTAACTTCTGCGTAGGTGAGCGCTTCAATGGGAGGACGTTCGATGTATAAATTGGAGTTTAGTGGTACCGGACCACTGGGAAAGTCTAGCTCTGGTACCAGAGCAGGGGATAGGGAATTCCCGACGCTGGTTTTTATCCTGTCCTGATAGCCATAAATCCCTAGAGAGGATAGCTGAGCTCGGGAGTACCGCCTCAAAACTGACCGGACATTACTTTTGGTAACTTTTTGTTTGAGAGCCACAGACAGACGTTGCCAAAGTTTGAATCCTACATCTCTAATGTAACTATGCTCATACCCGCAGCTTTCCGCAATCTCAGCGTAAGTCTTACCTTCCCAAACTTCACAGAAGACGGTCTCTTGAAGGTTACTGAAGGAGTAATCGGGCAAAATTGTGTCCAAAACAGCTAGGGCTTCTTCTGCCATCATTGACTAGGTTGAAAGCCAACACACCAAACACTAGTTTTACTTTGACATAGAATTGCCAAAATTTCCGTCCAATCAAGCAATTTTTTCCAATTTTTTACGAAAATTACCAGCAAATAGCCGATTCCAATCTAGGTCAAATTCCCGATTTTTTCAGGCAGACAATTTCCATAGGTGTTTTTTCAAATCAACTCAACGTTGTTTAAGTCTGGTATCCCAAGACGATTGAGTGATGAAAAAACAAGTTTTCGGAGCAGTTTCAGCCCTAGCATTCGCCGCATCTGTGCTGCCTATAGCCATCCCCAGTCTGGTGCCAGTAGCTCAGGCTCAAGCCGGTTTTGTGCCGAATGCTCCCTATGTTGCCAGTGCTGGAATTGCTGGAGCTGCAGGGGATAGGCATTTTATTACCGTTGCTGTGGCTGCCTTTCCCATTAATGCTCTTGTGATTGAGTGTACCAATCTCGCTGGTGTTCGCAAAGCAAAGGTTACTAATCAGTTTGGTGAGAGAGTGCCAGCAACCACAGCAGTTTCTAAGAGTGCTGAAGGTGGTACCGCTCTTACGGTGACCTTGAATGAACCTGTTAAACCAGGCAATGTTCTGCGCATTGTGATGGATGGGGTAGAACAAAATCGAGAAGGGGGAGCGATGCTTTATCGAGTGTCTGCCCTGACCGAAAATATATCCTATCCCTTTCCTGTCGGTACAGCAATGTTACTTGAGCCAGTCCTGAGTGACTAGAGTAAATAGGGTTGAAGGTTGAATGTTGTTTGGTTAAAGGTTGAAGGTTGTTTGGTTAAAGGTTGAATGTTGTTTGGTTGAAGGTTGAATGTTGTTTGGTTGAAGGTTGAATGTTGTTTGGTTGAATGTTGAATGTTGTTTGGTTGAATGTTGAACGCGCACCCGTGGCCAATAGGCCAAGGTTGGTTGAACGCGAACGCGTGGCCAAAGGCCAAGGTTGAAGGTTGTTTGGTTGAACGCGAACGCGTGGCCAAAGGCCAAGGTTGAAGGTTGTTTGGTTGAACACGAACGCGTGGCCAAAGGCCAAGGTTGAAGGTTGTTTGGTTGAATGTTGAACGCGCACCCGTTGCCAAAGGCCAAGGTTGTTTGGTTAGACCTTGCAGCATTAGTATTTTTATGATAAGGCTTGCGTCAATTATTCTGACCTATGCCCTGTTCCTTGATCCGAAGTTCCTTGATCTGAAGTTCCCGAAGTTCTTTGTCTTTCGATATCCGAGCCAAGTACTCCAGGATTTTTTCAAAGGAGTTAAGCTAGCATCAACCAGATGGACAACTTAAAGGAGAAATTTTATATGGGAAGCGAAGGTAATCTGATCGAGGCAGCTTGGCAAGCCCTGGAAGATTCGATTATCTATTATCAAGGTCATCCCGTGGGCACAGTGGCGTCGAAAGACTCGGATATGGAAGCCCTGAATTATGACCAGTGCTTTACCCGGGATTTCGCGGTGTCGGCTATGGCATTGCTGATGAGGGGCAAGGGAGAAATTGTGCGCAATTTCCTGATCGAAACCCTAGGGCTTCAAAGCCGTGAAAAGCATATGGATTGCTTTAAGGCGGGTCTTGGATTGATGCCAGCGAGCTTTAAAGTGATACATAAGAAGGAACAGGAGTATTTAGGGGCGGATTTTGGGGAACATGCGATCGCACGAGTTGCTCCAGTAGATTCTGGCTTGTGGTGGCTGCTGGTGTTAAGGGCTTATGTCAAGGCAACTGGTGATCAAGCCCTTGCCCACCAGACAAGGTTCCAACGGGGAATCAAATTAGTTCTAGATCTGTGTCTGACTAAGCGATTTGATCTGTTTCCCACGATGTTGGTTCCCGATGGTGCCTTCATGATTGACCGACGGATGGGAGTTGATGGCTATCCGTTGGATATTCAAGCCCTATTCTACACTGCCTTGCAGGCAGCGAGTGAGTTGTTGTTGCCAGAGGATGATTACGTTCCTGTGGTCAAGGAGCGCTTGGGTCATCTGACTTTTCATATTCGAAATTACTATTGGTTGAATTTAGACCGCCTCAAGGAAATCTATCGCTACGATGTGGAAGAGTTCGGTGAAGCGGCAATCAATAAGTTTAATGTCTATGCTGACACTATTCCTGATTGGCTAATGCAATGGTTGCCAGATTCAGGGGGATATTTTGTGGGTAACCTTGGACCAGGGCGGATGGATTTTCGCTTTTTTGCCCAAGGTAATTTAATGGCAATTATTACTTCCCTAGCTACTGAAGAACAATCCCAAGCCATTATGGACTTGATCGAGCAACGCTGGGAGGATTTAGTGGGAGAAATGCCCATGAAAGTTTGTTTTCCGGCTTTGGAAGGTCGCGATTGGCAAATTATCACAGGTTGTGATCCCAAAAATACTCCTTGGTCTTACCATAATGCGGGGAATTGGCCTTTCTTGTTGTGGGAATTGGCAGCAGCAGCACAAAAAACTGGCAAATCTGAACTGGCTCGTAAAGCCTTAACCATTGCTGCCCAATGCCTGCTTAAGGATAACTGGCCAGAGTACTATGATGGTAAAAATGGTCGCCTGATTGGCAAGAAAGCTAGGAAAGTTCAAACCTGGACAATTGCTGGCTTTTTAGCAGCACAACAGTTGATAGATAATCCGGATCATCTTAAGTTAGTTAGTTTTGAAGACACTGCTGTGATGATTTGCTCTATGGATATTGCGGAAATCGTTGCTATGAACAAATAATCTTAAACTAATTTAAACTAATTTAAATTAACTTAAACTAACTTAAAATTGGTACTCGCCAAGTACCAATTTTAAACTAACAATTACCAAAATTACCAATGACATTAATCAAGGGTTGGGATGCTGCCCACAATCTCAAAACTACCCCCAGTTGGATCCGCAATTAGTATGGACGGCTGACCAGTTTATGGTCAACCGCCCGTTAGCAGATGCACCTGATGATAAAACGATTATCGCAGGCTACCCTTGGTTTGGGGATTGGGGGTCAGATACCATGATTAGTTTGCCAGCATTGACTCTCTCGACCGGTCCTCCTGACGTTGCTTGCACTATTCTTCCCACCTTTGCCCGTTATATAGATCAAGGGATGTTACCCAATCTCTTCCCAGATGTAGGAACGGAAGCAGAATACAACACCGTGGATGCTACGCTCTGGTATTTCGAGGCAATCCGTGCCTATTACGAAGCGACGCAAGATCAGAGGTTGATAGCGGAATTGTTTCCAATTCTAGAAGAGGTAATTGACTGGCATCGTCGGGGAACTCGCTACAGCATTCACTTGGATAACGATGGTTTAATTTATGCAGGGGAAGCGGGAGTCCAGCAAAGCCAACTAAGCGTCAACCAACTAATCTTAAACCTACCCTTCACCGAACGCCAAAGGCGAACAACTAACTAACCTTAAACCTTGGCCTGTCGGCCACGCTACGCGAACCACCAATTAAGCTTAAATAAAATAACCTTCAACCTTCAACTTTCAACTTTAAAAGCGATGCAGCTGGCCTGAGTTATGACTGAAGAATATCAAAGACTGGAAGAAGCTCGCAATCACATTATCCATTGGAAACGCTGGGGTCCTTACCTAAGTGAGCGACAGTGGGGAACAGTACGAGAAGACTATAGCCCAGATGGACAAGCGTGGGATTATTTTACCCATGACCAGGCGCGATCGCGTACTTACCGTTGGGGCGAAGATGGTATTTTGGGTATTTGTGATGATCAACAGTATTTGTGTTTTGCCCTAGCGCTATGGAACGGCAAAGACCCCATCCTTAAAGAACGGATTTATGGTTTAACGGGCACTGAAGGTAATCACGGGGAAGATGTTAAAGAGTATTATTTCTATCTAGATAGTACTCCTACCCACTCCTACATGAAGGGATTGTACAAATATCCCCAAGCTGAGTTTCCCTATACTTGGCTAGTGCAGGAAAACCAACGTCGGGGACGGGAAGCACCAGAGTTTGAACTGCTCGATACAGGGGTATTCCAGGAAAATCGTTACTATGATGTATTCCTAGAGTATGCCAAAGCCTCGGCGGAGCAAATTTTAATCCAAATTACTGCCATTAATCGAGGACCAGATCCTCAAACCCTCCATATTTTACCTACTCTCTGGTTCCGCAATACTTGGTCTTGGAATGCTAATTCTCCCAAGCCCTTAATCAAGGTTGCTAAATCTGATCACCAATTCAGTGTCCTGGAAGCCTCCCATCCCACATTGGGACAACGGTGGTTTTACTGTGAGGGTTCACCAGAATTATTATTTACTGATAACGAAACCAATTATCAGCGCTTGTTTGGGGTAGAGAATCAGTCTGCCTATGTTAAAGATGGCATTAATAACTATGTGGTTCAGGGTGACAAGAATGCCGTCAATCCTAGCAGAGTCGGCACAAAAGTGGCTCCCCATTACCGATTTACTATTGGTGCTGGGGAGACTCGGGTGATTAAGCTGTGGCTGAGTGATGCTCCCAATATCCCCCAACCCTTTGGCAGTGAGTTTTCACGGATTATTGCCACCCGTCGCTCAGAAGCGGATCAGTTTTACCATGCGATCGCACCATCCGGACTTAATAATGATCAGCGTAATATTCAGCGTCAAGCCTTCGCAGGACTGTTGTGGAGTAAACAGTATTATTACTACAACGTAGAAACCTGGCTCAAGGGTGACCCCAATCAACCCCCACCTCCACCAGAACGTCTCAAAGTCAGGAATCAGCAATGGAATCATCTCAACAATGCAGATATTATTTCTATGCCCGATAAATGGGAATATCCCTGGTTTGCGGCATGGGATTTGGCATTCCACTGCATCCCCTTAGCAATGATTGATCCAGATTTTGCTAAGAATCAACTTGACTTAATGACGCGGGAGTGGTATATGCATCCCAATGGGCAAATTCCCGCTTATGAATGGAACTTTTCAGATGTCAATCCTCCCGTGCATGGGTGGGCAACCTGGCAAGTTTATCAGCTAGAAAAACAGTTCCATGGAACAAGCGATCGCCAGTTTTTAGAACGGGTCTTTCAAAAGCTTCTGCTTAACTTTACCTGGTGGGTTAACCGCAAAGATTTCGACGGCAACAATGTATTTGAAGGGGGATTTTTAGGCTTAGATAATATTGGAGTATTTGACCGCAGTTCAGAGCTTCCAGTCGGCGGGTATATTGAGCAATCTGATGGCACCAGCTGGATGGGAATGTACTGTCTCAATATGCTCACTATTGCCCTAGAATTAGCTTTAGAAAACCCTGTCTATGAAGACATGGCTACTAAGTTTTTTGAACACTTCCTCTACATTGCCGCTGCTATGAATAATATTGGGGAAGATGAGACGCAATTGTGGGATGAAGAGGATGGCTTTTTCTATGATGTGCTACACTTACCTAATCAGGAACAGTTGCGCCTGAAAGTACGCTCCATGGTAGGGTTAATTCCTCTGTTTGCCGTCACTACTATAGAACCAGAGACCCTCAATAAACTTCCGGGTTTTAAAAAACGATTGGAGTGGTTTATTCAACATCGCCCTGATCTCAAACGCAATGTTGCTTGTATGGAAACTAAGGGAGTAGGCGCAAAGCGGATGCTTGCTCTATGTTATCTGACTCTTGGAAAAGTGGTAGAAAGTGATAAATTCCGCCGCATTCTGAGCAAGTTGTTGGATGAAAATGAGTTTTTAAGTGACTATGGTATCCGAGCCATTTCTAAGTTTCATAAGAATAATCCTTATCGATTCTATGTCAATGATCATGAACATCGTGTAGACTACGAACCCGCTGAATCTAGTAATGGGTTATTTGGGGGAAATTCTAACTGGCGTGGTCCGATTTGGATGCCCCTTAACTATCTCTTAATTGAATCCTTGCAAACCTTCCATTACTATTTAGGAGATACGTTTAAAGTGGAATGCCCTACAGGGTCAGGTAATCTGATGACCCTTGGGGAAGTCTCTGTAGAACTATCCCGGCGTCTGATTCGGATTTTCCAGAAAAATCAATCCAGTCATCGTCCTCTTTATGGCAAAATTAAGGAATTTAAAACTGATCCGAATTGGCACAATTTAATTCTGTTCTATGAATATTTCCATGGCGATAGTGGCTTAGGAATTGGAACAAGTCACCAAACTGGTTGGACTGGATTAATTGCCAAACTGATCCAACAATGTGCTGACTATAGTGCGTAAGGATATGCGCTGCGCGCACGGCTCGCTGAATGCTTACCTATTACCTATTACCCAAAAAATATTCGACTATAAACACTACCGCGCACCACTTGACATGATATGATTCACTGAAACTTTGGTATTGTCAACTTATATGTCAAGTTTCATTGCTAAAATAACAGATTGGTTGAATAGGATTCCAGGGCGTGGTTACTTATTGATCGCTATCCTGATTTTTGCAGCAGCTAATTCGGTCATTCGTAAGCTGACTGACCTGGGTGCAGAGAATTTAATTGATGGTAGAAATCCTATTTCGTTCTGTAATGTTTTGTTTGTTGGCAATCTCTGCGCGTTGCTAGGGTTGATTGGTATTTATGGACGACAGTGGAATTTTCGGTCTATAAGACAACTATCTGGAACAGATTGGTTAGGGTTACTGGGTGTTGCAGTTTTGTCAGGAGCACTGGCACCATCTCTGATATTTATCGCTCTTGAGCGCACTGCTGTTAATAATGTAGTGCTAATTGGACGCATTGAGCCTCCTCTTGCTTTGGCTTTGTCAGTTTTACTTCTAAAAGAACGGGTAAATCGTTGGGTGATAGCTGGTGCGATTATTTCATTTATTGGTGTAATCCTGACTATTGCGCTTCAGCCTCCCCAGGAAAACATGATTAATATGCCGGGAGGTTTTAGGATTGGTGTCGGTGAATTGATGGCAGCAGTAGGAGCGATCGCATTAGCAATTTCTACGATTATTAGTAAAGTGAAGCTGCGCCAAATCCCTCTGGGAATCTTTACAGTCTTCAGAACTGCTACAGGTACGGTCATTTTCTTTGTTGTGGTGATTAAGTTATTTGGAGTAGGTCACTTTATGGATGCTTTCTCACCCTTTGTCTGGCAATGGATGATACTCTATGGGGCTGTGATTGTGGTAGGGGGTCAACTCTGTTGGTTTAAGGGTTTGAAGACTACTAATGCATCCGATGTTTCTCTGGCCAGTTCCTTTAGTCCAGTAGCGGGCATTTTAGCAGCTTACTTGATTCTTTCAGAAGTACCAACAATAGCTCAGTATATTGGTGGTGCTGTAATTATTTGCGGCATTGTCCTGAATCAAATTGGTATTTCTCGCAAACTTCCTAAAACTGATACTATGATTGTGGGAAAATCGACTAAAGAAATGCAAGTCGGATTTAAGGGAGTATGAATGTAAGCATATGCGCTACGCGCACGCTGCGCGAACAGCCGTCAGCATTCAGCCGTCAGCCTTTAGCTGAAGCTACTTGAGGTGCAGACTTAAATCAGATTAAATGAAGGTTACCTGTTTGATTGAAAAGCTGTTATCGTAGCTTACCCATAGCCCATAAGCTGATAGCTGATAGCTGATAGCTGATAGCTTAAGTATGAATTCTGGTTAAAAATAAAAAAATGATGTTAATAAAACCAAAATTTAAACGTTGGTTGATTTAACCATTAACTTAAACTTTTTTAAACATTGGATATGGGGAATTTTAAACCTTGACTTACATCAGCATCACCACAGATCGATTGGAACTGATTGCCGGTACACCAGAACTGGTGCAATCAGAAATGACTCCCTCACGGTTTACTGCTTTAATTGATGCTCACATTCCAAAAGCTTGGCCCCCAGAAGGCCATCATGCTGGCACTATGGCATTTACTGCACAACGGTTAAGGGAGGGTTCGGATCAGATTGGTTGGTGGTGCTGGTATTTTGTTCTTCTAGACAAGAGCAAAAATGAAATAAAATTAATCGGTATTGGTGGTTTTAAGGGACAAGCTACCCCGGATGGTATGGTAGAAATCGGCTATTCTGTGCTACCAGAGTTTCAAAGGTTTGGATACGCTACGGAAGCAGTTAATGCACTGATTAGTTGGGCATTTTCCCATGTCACAATTGAGGTAGTGATAGCAGAGACGTTACCGGAATTGATTCCATCTATCCGAGTTTTGGAAAAAAATGGATTTATTAAGATTGCTGGAGGGTCTGAACCTGGAGTGATTAAATTTATGCGATCGCGTCATGGTTTGGTAAATCTTTAGAAGTATTAACATGCTTATGTTAATAGTTATAGAGTAAGCTATCAGCTTATGCGCTACGCGCACGCTTGGCCTTGGCCGTTGGCCACGCTACGCGAATGGCCACGCTTCGCGAACGCGAACAGCTATCAGCTATCAGCTAATGGGCTACGTGCATGGTACTTGAGGTGCCAAAGGCCAAGGCTTGACCGCTCACAACTGACTACTAAACACTGACTACTGACTACTGATGGCTGACGGCTGAATGCTTACGTTATAGAGATGTCACTATGGAGATGTCACTATGGAGATATCGGCCAAATTTGCTGAAAGAGTTACCGAGCGCTTGATGGCTGGGATATTAACGTTTCCTGATGGTCAAACTTGGGTAATTGTAGTTATCTTAATTATGATCTATGGTTTAATTGCTTTACCGATTGGTTTACGTAATGGCTTTCTGCAACTGGATCAGAACTTACTTCCTATTGAGCAATCCCCATTATCTTCATTCTCAAAAGAAACTGATCATAATACCCGATTATCCCCCTTATTCAGGGAAACTGATGTAAGTGCTGTTAATGTCAAAACCTCTTGGCATCCAGTGCTAAAGATTCTGATAACTGCTCTGTTTACCCCAGCAATACTTGAAGAGATATTTTTCCGGGTTTTATTATTACCTCATCCCTCAGAAAACCCTTCCTTAATTTCAATATACGCTTGGTCTACAGTAAGTTTATTCATTTTTGTTATCTATCATCCTCTGAATGCTATCACCTTCTATCCGGCGGCACGGGAAACATTTTTTAAACCTATGTTTCTCTTCCTAGCTACGCTTTTGGGAATTATTTGTACTATTGCTTATCTTCAAAGTGGCTCGATCTGGACAGCTGTCTTCATTCACTGGTTGTTTGTTGTGATCTGGCTGATTGGCTTGGGTGGCAAGAAGAGACTTTTGTAACTTAAGCTATCAGCTATCAGCTATCAGCTATCAGCTATCAGCTATCAGCTATCAGCTATCAGCTATCAGCTATCAGCTATCAGCTATCAGCTATCAGCTATCAGCTATCAGCGCTTTTCATAACTATGAGGTACACAGGTTTTTTTCCCTACTCCCTGCTCCCTACTCCCTATTCCCTATTCCCTGTTCCCTTTGCTATAGCACTGACACACTCAAGACTTAGAGCAATTTCATGAACACTGAACTATTTGCGATTATTGCCCTATTTATCCTTGGCTTTGGTTTAATTTCTGGGCGTATTGAGAAAAGTGTGATTACTCCACCGATGGCTTTTGTTATCTTTGGAATTTTATTGAGTCCGCAATTGTTGGGTTTATTGAATCTGGAGGTAGAGCATGAGCTTGTTCGGATAATTGCTGAATTTACCTTGATTCTGGTTTTGTTCACTGATGCTTCTCGGATTAATCTTAAACTGTTGCGTCGAGACTACAATTTACCAGTACGTCTGTTAGGTATTGGTCTACCGCTGACAATTATCCTAGGAACAATTTTGGCAGTACTGTTGCTTGGAGGTAGGTTAGAATTCTGGGAAGCAGCAGCGTTGGCAACAATTCTGGCTCCCACTGATGCAGCTTTAGGACAAGCGGTGGTCAGCAGTCGGAGTGTTCCGATTTGTATTCGTCAATCCCTCAATGTTGAAAGTGGTTTGAATGATGGTATTTGCTTACCGATTCTATTAATTTTCCTCTCCTTAGCTGGAACAATGGAAGGGACGGGAACAGCAAGCTTTTGGTTTCGCTTTGCTGCTATGCAAGTGATTCTAGGGCCAATCGTTGGGGTAGCAGTTGGCTATATTGGCGGTTGGTTGGTGTCACAGAGTGTTCGCCGCAAGTGGATTACTCATAGTTTTGAAGATTTATCGGTATTAGGACTGTCCTTATGCGCTTATGCGATCGCAGAATTAGTGGGGGGAAATGGTTTTATTGCGGCGTTTTGTGCTGGCTTAACCCTAGGGAATACGGCTCCATCAATTTGTGATTGTTTGTATGAGTTTGGAGAAGCAGAGGGACAGTTGCTGGTGCTGCTGATTTTTATGATTTATGGCTCAATGATGGTGTTTCCTGCTCTGGATAGCGTCAATTGGCAGATGGTATTATACGCAATTGCTACTCTGACCATTGCTCGGATGGTAGGGGTTGCTATTAGCGTGATTGGCATGAAGTTGCGTTGGTATACTATCTTATTTCTGGGCTGGTTTGGACCAAGGGGAGTAGCTTCAATATTGTATGGTTTACTAATTTTAGAGGGGGATGGAATTCAGGGTAGTGAAGTTATTTTTAGTACTATGGTACTGACGGTGTTGATCAGTGTGTTTGCTCATGGTTTAACGGCTTTTCCAGGAGCTAACTGGTATGGTAACCGCATGGCAAGGTTTAAAGCTACCCATGAGATCCCAGAATTGATGCCACGGTCGGAAATGCCTGTTCGTTTATCTTGGCGTAAATGATAGGGAGTCGGGAGTCGGGAGTCGGGAGTCGGGAGTCGGGATTAGGGAGTCGGGAGTAGGCAAGCTAGCAATAGTTTTGGAACTTTGCAAGAGGTCTTTTGAGTAGACTACCAACTCTAACAGTAGCGGGATTTATTGTAGCCTTTGAGAAGCACCGAAAATCAGCTAAATAACGTTAAAAATTATTTGGAACAGGATAAAGATTATTCAACATTATTCAACCTCCCAACCTTCAACCTTTAACCTCCCAACCTTCAACCTTCAACCTCCCAACCTTCAACCTTCAACCTCCCAACCTTCAACCTTCAACCTCCCAACCTTCAACCTTCAACCTCCCAACCTTCAACCTTCAACCTCCCAACCTTCAACCTTTAACCTCCTAAGCTTCAACCTTTCATATCACAAAATTACTAGCATCATGTAGCTCAACAACATCAACATTTTCGAGAACCAGAAATATCTGACTTCCATCTGAGTTAGTATTTAAAGAAGGAAACGGAAATTCCTGTTCTAATTCCCTGAAAACCCCTTGATAATTGCTGTCATCAGAGCCATCTTTGTCAAATAAAACAACAGCATAATTGTCCTCTGAAGCAAAACTCAGAAAGCCCTGATTAATCGCATCCGCATAATTAGCAACTGTAATTCCGTTATTATTAAATAACTCAGTAAGAACAATTTTGTCACTTCCCACTTCAAAGTCGGTGATCTGATCGCCAGCATCTCGCTCTGAGGTGTAAACAAACTGATCATTACCACCACCACCAGTGAGCAGATCTCGACCTTGGAAACCAGTGATAATGTCATTGTTATCAGTACCAGTCAGCTTCTCACTACCTGCGGTGCCATTGATAATAGTTGGCTCAGGTAAGGTCAAGGGAGCCAAAATTAGGTCATTGTCGCTAGCTTCCTCAGCAAACTCACTCTTTACATCGACAATTGGTAACGTTTCTGTATTCGTTATTTCTGGAGTTAGGTTACCGGATGTAGCACTAATTGGTTCAGTAGACTGGAGTTCAAAGTTACCGAAACTGTAGCTAAGTACCCCTGTTACAGTACCGAGCTCGTCACCCACATTAACCATAGGAGAGGTGCCATTCAATAGAGTGTCATCAATCTGAATTCGCTCTGGATTGAAGTCACCATCACTAATAGCAATGCCATCACCTGGAACCGCCCAAATTTCACCAAAGCTATTGGTAGCAGAAACCGCTACAGCATTATTGATTTGCACCCGCATCCCTTCTAGGCTTTCGTAGAAGTCAGTTAAATCATCATCATCAATAATTTCTGTAGGTAGTGTACGGTCTTCACCGATAACCACTGCAGTAGGTAAAGAATTGTTCGATGATAAGACCCTAATATTAGTTAGGTTAGTAATTTGAGTCAGGGTTAAGTCATTGGAACGGTTACTAGGCCGAAATTCTTCGACATCACCACTCACTTGCACTTCGTCACCGATTCTGACTGTAGGAGTAGAATCGGTAAAGACAAAAATTCCGTCTGAGGTGGCATCATTATTATCTCCATAAGGGTCTTGTAGGTAGAAGCCGTTGCTCGCTACCCCAGTCACAATACCTGTAGTGATGACAGACTCACCAACAAATGGTGAGATATGACCTTCACCTTGGATGTCGTATATGGGACGTATGATTAGATTTGTCATATACCTACCTTTCTGTTTAGAACTAACTAGTAATCTCAGGGTGTTGTATTGGCTTTCAAACCAACGAATCTTTAGCTATTAGCTATCATTTCAGCCGTCACCTATCAGCGTTCAGCGAATCTATGCAATCCCTGATCAATAAACAGAGTAGAGACTTTATCTATTTTTAGATATTCCTATATAGCGTTTATTATTGTTATGAGGGATACAATATTTTTTACCTCTTACCTGTTCGCTCTTCCCTTTTCGCTGCTCCGTGCTCCCTGCTCCGTGCTCCCTGCTCCCTGCCTCCTATAAAGCCTAGGAAAAAGTACCTCAAACATCACTGATATTTGCTATATATTATGTAGATCTGTTAGCTATAATGTCTCTACATAATTTTTTTTTATGAGCAAGGCTTTAGTCAATTAATTATATTGATAATATGATGTTTAATTGTTAAAAATAAAAAAATAACAAGATAAAATACAATAATAAATATTAACTAAAAAAACAACAACTAAGCAGCTACTTATGATGGTACTTTATTTTTGCTGATATTGTAGTATTAATTGGCTGGTTGACTAGATTTTTATTTATCTAGCAAGACTTTTAAAAAAATTAATTGAATCAGGAAGGCATAGCAGTTGACAAGTTACCTTGAAATGGTTAAACAGATACACTCTAGCTGTAAAAATTCAGGGATCAGTTACGCTCTCCTAGTGATAAGCTAATTACCTTGCAAAACTGAGGGGGTGACAACAAGGCATTAAACTAGACAGGGTATGGGGTGACCGGGTGTGGGGTGTGGGGAAAATAGAAGCGATGCAGCTTCGGAACAGGGGGTTTCCCCGGAGACGAAACCTGATTACGTTGAGCCAAAATGGTTGGTAGGCTATGCAGATGCATGATTAAAACTTATTGATTAAGGCGAGCCTGTCTTACGGTAACTTCAAACCACTCGCGCAAAGCATGGCTGACAGCGATGCAGCGCGGTCTTGGGGAGGCAGTGCCGCCAAAGGGGGTTCCCCCCATGAGCAACTGCCGTGGTTTCCCCCACTCGCGCAAAGCATGGCTGACAGCGATGCAGCGCGGTCTTGGGGGTTTCCCCCATGAGCGACTGCATCAAGACAGCGAATTTGGAGTGAGCCATTGGATAACAATCGCTCCGAAACCTGATTTAACTGTCCCGTCGCCACTCCGCCAGCTCCTGATCTTTCCCCTCCTGGGAGGGGTTAGGGGTGGGTTCCCTACACCCATCACCCCACACCCGGTCACCCCGTAAAGCTTTTAAGGCTGTTTGTCACCCCGTCAGCTTGCAAAATAAAATGACCGAGTATATGGATAATGGGGCAAAGCTCGGCTGGCTGATAGACCGCAAGCATCGAGGGGTCTATGTTTATCGTCCTGGGATGGAAACCGAACGGTTAGACAATCCTGCTACTGTTAGCGGTGAGCCGGTTTTACCGGGTTTTGTGCTGAAGCTGGAGAAAATTTGGTAAGGCTAAACCATAGAACCTCAGGCATTTTCTGATTGGTGTGAGTATGGTGGCACAATTAAAAACACCCTGTTGATTGTAACCACGTAATCGAGCAATGAACATTCCACGGCTACACCCAAACACTATTGAAGCAGTTAAGGAACGGTCTGACATTGTGGATGTCATCTCGGAGCATGTGGTATTGCGCAAGCGTGGCAGAGACCATGTCGGTCTGTGCCCTTTCCATGAGGAAAAAACTCCCAGTTTCACGGTCAGTCCCTCTAAACAACTGTATTACTGCTTCGGCTGCCAAGCTGGAGGGAATGCGATTAAATTCCTGATGGAGATTGGCAAGCACTCCTTCTCAGATGTGGTGCTGGATTTGGCACAGCGCTACCAGGTGCCAGTCCAAACCCTCCAACCGGAACAGCGGGAGCAATTACAACGGCAACTTTCTCTACAAGAGCAACTCTACGAGATTCTGGCCTTAGCCACAGCTTTCTATCAACATGCCCTCAGACAACCCCAAGGACAGCAGGCCCTAGAGTACTTGCGCGGTAAAAGGGGTCTGAGTGAGGAAACTATCATTACTTTCGAGCTAGGGTATGCTCCAGCTAGTTGGCAAACCATTTACCGCTATCTGGTGGAACACAAACGGAAGCCAGTGAAGCTAGTTGAGCAAGCGGGATTGATTAAGCCTAGGGACAATGGTGGGTATTATGATGGCTTTCGCGATCGCATTATGATTCCCATCCACGACACCCAAGGTCGAGTGATTGGCTTTGGTGGTAGAAGTCTCGGGGATGAGCAACCGAAATACCTCAACTCTCCAGAAACTCCCCTGTTTGATAAAAGTAAAACCCTCTTTGCCCTAGATAAAGCTCGTAATGCCATTACCAAGCAAGACCAAGCTGTAGTGGTGGAAGGATATTTTGATGCGATCGCACTCCATGCTGCAGGAATTACTAATATAGTCGCCTCCCTTGGTACCGCTTTTAGTTTAGATCAAGTCCGGCAACTATCGCGCTATACTGAATCCAAGCAAATTGTGCTCAACTTTGATGCGGATGCTGCTGGTACCACTGCTGCCCAAAGAGCCATTGGAGAAATTGCTAACTTAGCTTACCAAGGACTTGTCCAGCTAAGGGTACTCAACCTACCGGATGGCAAAGATGCTGATGAATTCCTCAAATCTGCTCCTGACGCTACGGAAAAATACCAACAACTGTTGCTAAATGCTCCCTTGTGGCTGGATTGGCAGATTAATCAACTCCTGATTGGCAAAGACCTCCAACAAGCCAATCAATTTCAGCAAGTCGCCCAAGCAATGGTTAAGTTACTCAATCAACTGGATGACATTAATCAGCTCACTTATTATATTAACCACTGTGCTCAAATTCTCAGTCAAGGACAAGGTAAACTAGTCTCTCTCTACATCGAAAATTTCCAAACTCAACTCCAAAAACCCCTGAGAGCTGCCTTTAAGAAATCCTCACCTCGGTTAAAGAAACCGAAACAAAAGGGTAATCAAGACTCAAACCTACCTGTTGGTAAAGAACGCACGCTTTTAGAACGAGCCGAAGCCTTACTATTACGGATTTATTTACACTGTCCGGACTATCGACAAACAATTATTGATACTCTAGACCAGGGAGATTTACTGTTTAGTCTTTCTCATCATCGATTCTTGTGGCAACAAATTATTGAACTCCAAGGGATAGGCACACAATTTTACACTACCACCCCTGAACAGCTAATCTCCCGTTTACAAGACCGGAGTTTACAATTTCCTAGGGAAATGACTCAAGTAGCTCATCTATTTCATCTTGACGAAACCTGTACAGAAGATATTTTGCGAGCCCCGATGGTAATACAGGCAGCAGCAGCTTCTCTAGAAATAGTAGCTTTGGAAAAACATCGGCGCTATTGTTTAGAGCAATGGCAAAAAATTGACCTTAGTAATGATTGGCAAGGTAAGCAATACTATTGGCAGGAATGTCAAGATGCTAATCGTCGGCTTCTGGAATTAGAGAAGATACGTCAGGTGGGTATTTCAGATCTATTAAGTATGTAGCAGTTCTCAAACGCTATAAATTCCTATTACTTAACATCATGAAAGTGGCTATAATCAATAATTCTACTGCCGTCTGATTTGCTATGAAACATATCTACAAAACGCCTATCCCACAAAATTTCTGATGCGGTGTAAGAGTGACGAGTATGAATTGTTTGGGAAACCGTTTCATCAATACCAACTAAGGTGATAACAAGTGTGGCTTCCATTTCAGCGAGAGACTCTGCTGTTTCCCCATATAAAGGACTACTTTCATCAATCGGATGCATCACTGTCCAAGTTAGAGCAAAGCTAGGGGTTTGGCTACGCAACAGTTTGAGGTCGTAGAATCGACGCATGGATTCCCCTTCCAAGGTGACTTCATTGCGCAGCAAACTTACCCTGAGCTGAGCTTCCAGAATCCGATTATCCCGTTCATTGGCAGTGCGGAACATGAGGGTAGTGACCCCATTATGGGGCGCAATCACTGCCCTACGACTGAAGATGACTCTGGCAGTAGGGCGAGAGAAGCGGGCAAACATTAGTCCCGTTGCCATAGCTAGGGCCATCAAACCCACTAGAGCTTCTATGGTAACAATGACATTAGCATAGGAGGTCACGGGATACATGGCACCATAACCAATGGATGCCATGGTCTGAACGCTGAAGAAAAAGACATCGAAGAAAGCACCTGGACGGGCATTTTCAATACAATTTCCTCCAGCTAGGTACAATAATGCAAAGACGATGTTTATGGTTAAATAACAAACCGCAATTAGCCCGAAAAATATCGGCCAATTAACGGTCAGCATTATATGATAAGGGTCACGCCAATGGTTATGGGATGACCCTTTGATAATTACGTTTAATTGTCTAGGTCTAGTGCGTTTACCGATGCGCATCTTAGTTACTTTAAACTGGTTAATAGCAATTTTTGTTGAGAATTTTACCGTAAGCTATCAGCTATCAGCTCTCAGCTCTCAGGTTTTAGCTATTAGCTCTCAGCTTATGCTTCACAGGGTCGTTCGCACAGCGTGGCCAAAGGCCAAAGCCTGTGCCAAGATACGAGAACAGCTTTTGAATAAAATAAGCTGACCGCTGACTGCTGATTGCTGAGCGCTGACTATTTTTTTAAAATATTTATCGATTGATTGACTTGATTTATTAGTGTTTTACTATTAGCGTTTATTTTGAGATTTTGTAAAGCAGAAATAGCCTCTGTTTTTACCAGTTTGTTTTGAGAATTAGTTGCTAAGTCTTCCAATGAATCAACCGCCTGTTGCTTCACAGTAGTATCTTTAGACTCTTTCGCTACTGCTTCTATAGTTTGAATAGCATTTTTCTTAACCTGAAGGTCGGCGGAATTGTTTCCTAATGTTTTTATATCTTTAATAACCTCTTTTTGAACCTTGGTCTCTTTTGAGGTTATTGCTAATTTTTGATTAGCTGCCATCGTTGCTTGTATGGCTTGATTTTGTTGCTGCCTAGCTTCTTGAACTTCAAGGTTCAAATTAGTAATGGTTGATGCTGTGCTAAATACACTAGGGAAAAACAATCCCAACATTAAAGCTAAGCCAATTACCTTGAACTTGGATTTCCTAAATACTAAAACATCACTCAACAAAAAAGTCCCAATCACAGCACTAATCATACCTAGAAACAGGTTGGCTGGTAGCAAACACAAAAAGGAGCTACAAGCTGGGGGATTAACTGGTATACTAGAGGGCGGTTGTACTATTTCTAAGACTATTTTGGTTAAGCCACCAATAGCTCCAGGCGCTGCCACATAGGCACCTAGCTCATTCATGGTCATTTCTTCTGACGACGTGGCTTCTGGTTCATAGGCTTTAGAGATATTGGATTGAGGGTTATTCATCCTGATAATCTTTAAGTTTTCTAACTATATAATCTATAGCAAAGGGAGTCGGGAGTAGGGAGTAGGGAGTAGGGAGTAGACTGGTGGTGCGTTACGGGACGGCCTGTCCCAGGCGCGAAGAGGCGGAAAATCAGAGGCTTTCCGTCCCTAACGCACCCTACATGGCTATAGCAAAGGGAATCGGGAATCGGGAATCGGGAATCGGGAATCGGGAAAAGCGTTACGGGGCGACGCTGCTGACCGCTGACCGCTGACCGCACCTCAAGTAGCGTGCGCGTAGCGCATATGCTTACGGATTTATTCAGTCAGTTGACCACGGACTAATGCCCATCCTGTTGTAACCTGACCGTAAGCCCAGGTAGCGTAGGGAGCTATACATAACTTAATTAACCAGGGTATCACCATGATTACGCTAAATATAATCAGCCCCAATACCTTGCTCCCGATTTTCTGAATTCCGTTCACCAACTCCTGCACTCCTGCTACAATTTTTTGGGAATCTTCTCTAAGGGAATCGAGGTTAGGGATACCGCTGACAATAGTATTAAAAACCCTAAGTATTTCCAAATTATCTTTTAAAACTGCCTTGACCTGTTGCAAACCATCCACTTGTACTTCAAACCCAGGAATAGTAGGCATAGCCACTGAAACCTCTTTCATCTCGATATTCACCTTAGGAGGAAATCCACCCCCCAAGTTGACATCTGGTTTCACCGGAAGATTAACATCTGGGATGCCAAGATCAGGCAAACTCACTCCTGTAGGAATCTGTTCAACTATCTCGAAGGCTTCTTGCACTTCTGCGTTTACTGTTTTGATTGGTTCAAGGATATTAGCAATTTCCTCTTTTGCCTTCTGAGTACTTTCCTTAACCTCCACTAAGGTGTTATTGATTTCCACCAAAGGGCCACTAACCAGACTTTTGATGTCATATAAAATTGTTAAAAAAGTAATCAAAAATACCACTACTAGGATAATCGGTATTAAGGCATAGATAATCAGGATTATACCATTAAGTCGTTGCCTTAAACCACTGCTTTGATCAACTCTCATTTTCTTACCTCTATTATCTTATCTCTATTCAATTAATCACCTTGTCCAGCTAAAGCGGTTTATAGTCTCATGAACTACATATAATTTTTGTTTTTTTACCTCTTACCTGCTCCCTGCTCCCTGCTCCCTGCTCCCTATTGAGATACTCCCCTTAATAATTGCCATCCAGCAGTTACCTGAGGGGAAGCCCACTTGATGTATTTCACAACCAACCAGGGTAGTGAAAGTAGCACAGTCCCTACCAACAGGATGATCATAACCAATAGATTACGGCAAATTTTTTGAATGATTACTACTAACCCCTGCTCCCCAACAATTAGTCTTTGGTAATGGTCTCTAATCACTTCAATATTGGGAAGAATACCAATAACTTTATTTAAGCTGCGAATAATTTCAACATTATTAGTTAAAAGGGCTTTAGTTTGTTTTAGTCCTGATACACTAACCTTCGCCCCAGGAATATCAGGTAAAGCAACAGGTACCTTTTCAATTTCAACTCGCACCTTAGGAATCTTAAGAATAGGTTCTTTAGGAATCTTGGGAATATCAAATACGAACACAACTGGCTTTGTTAACTCCCTGCTGCTCAATTTAACTTTTGGTTTAATGGGCAGTTCTGCATCAGGAATCGGAATAGCCGGAAGCTCTATTACTTCAGGAATACTATCAATTGTTTCGACAGTTTTAGCGAGTTGTTTATCTATATTACCAATCGGTTCTATGGCACTACCAATAACATTTCCAGTTTGCTCTAACTTGCCACTGATAGTCACCAAAGCGCTATTGATTTTTTGTACTGGTTCAGCCACAAGACTCTTGATATCCAGCACAATCGTGGCTAAGGTGATAATAACTACTAATAGGTAAATAACTGGTATTAGGGCTTGGATAATCATCCCTATACCTCTAATTCTAGCCATGGTGAAAGTTAGCAGTAATTACGCTAACTTTCACTCTAGTACAAAGAGCTAAAGAGTGGCCTAACCACAAGCTAAGCTTGTGGTTAGGCCACTCTTTAGTAAGCATATGCGCTACGGGCATTAGCTGATAGCTGATAGCTTACGCTTTTGGAGTCCAGTTTTGCTTCACTGTTGCTGCAACGGTTTAACCTCTCCACGAGTGGGATAAAGCAATTGATGGCTCAAAGCACTGCGGTAAGCCTGCATCGCTCTGGTTTTATCCCCCAACGCCCACAAGGTTTTGCCTTGCCAGTAATAGGCCGAAGCTGGGTTATAGTCAATCAATGCTTGGGCGCGATCGCAAGCTTCTGTCCACCACTTGCGACTGCTAGGGTGATCACCAAGGGCCTGATAACTCTGAGCCAGCCACACAGCCGCTGGAACCGATTGTAGGTAACCGCCCTGTTCTGGTAACCTCTGCCATCCTTCTTCCAAAGCCTCTAGTGCTTCAAAATGTTTCCCCGCTAGGGCTAGGACACGACCATGGTGAAACCATGGTGATGCTAACTGGGGCATTAGTGCCACTGCCTTGGCACAAACACGACAGCCCTTAGTGGCATCATTAAAGTGTTCCACCAATACTTGCCCTGCTTTTGACCAAATACTCCAGGATTCTGGAAAATAATCCAGCATTTCTGTCACTAAAGGCTGTAAATCATCCAGTTTTCCCGCCGTTGGCAAAATCTCAGCCATCGCACGATATATTTCGCGATAGTTTGGGTACAATCCATAAGGGTGCGGCTCTTTTAAAAAGACAAAGAATAAGGTTTAGACAGGTATAGCAAGAGTAGGAGGAGCATTAGTAGAGCAACAAGCTTGAAAGAGTCGTTTCATTAAAGGAATACCATCAAGATACAAAGTTCGG
>NZ_JAAHHM010000016.1:32284-40773 GCF_010692445.1 Moorena sp. SIO3E8
GCAGGCGTAAGAGTATTGAGAGGAGCCCTCCTTAGTACGAGAGGACCGGGAGGGACGCACCGCTGGTGTACCAGTTATCGTGCCAACGGTAAACGCTGGGTAGCCAAGTGCGGAGAGGATAACCGCTGAAAGCATCTAAGTGGGAAGCCCACCTCAAGATGAGTACTCTCACTCTGTTAAGGAGGTAAGGTCACAGCGAGAACAGCTGTTGATAGGCGTTAGGTGGAAGTTTAGTAATAGATGAAGCCGAGACGTACTAACTGACCGAGGGCTTGACCATAANGGAGACATAGCAGTTTTTACATTGGTTTATATGGTCAAACCTGGGTAAAGTTTAAGGATTGTTGTCTAGAATTAGTAACCGAATTAATGAGACTCAATCCTAATAAACGAAAGTATTATCAACGAGGTATAAGGGCTAGGTTGCTTATAGAATCTGCATTTTAGCTTATTTCGTCGCCCCCTCAGTTGACTCTACTTCATAACGATGGGAAGAATTAGCTGTTGGGAATAGATCTAAATTTAAAATTTCATCTCTTATATTTTCTTTTATCAATTCCTTAAGGGTGTTTTCAATATCTCCCCCTAAAAAAACTTGTGTCAATTGTTTACAAAATTCAATAGCAATTTGATTCTGTTGATGGTGATACTTCTGATACTCATTAAAAAAAATACCTAAATTATCATTACAGTCTATATACTCTGAATTACTTGCATAATCTAGCCAATCTTGATCAGTAGAGATAGCTAAAATTTTTTGATTGTGCTTTTCTGCCCATTTTTCCAATGAAACTAGAGCTAACGCATCTGGAAATTCTGCTTTCTTTTTTTGTGAAAATGGAGGTTTTTTTTCAAAATAATTAGTTAAAACTTTATCTAACGGATTATAGTCATTGACATAAATTATCTGACTTCCAGTTTTGTCTAAAAAATTTTCAATTTTTTTATTTATTAAATCTTCATCGTTACTTTTGGGTAGTAGAGTTTCTTTTACCTGAAAAATTATTTCTTCGGATATCATTAAATCTTTTGAACAATCTTTCAGATCGTTCTCAAGGTTTTCTTTGGTTTTCTTTATATTGTTTTTTAGATGTTCAGATATTTCACGTACCACAATTTTTGAAATTAAAATTATTATTGGCGTATATTTAAACTGATTTAACTTAACAAGCATCCCTGATTCAAACCTCAAGGGGTGACAAGAAAGCTGTAAACTAGAGAGAATAGGGGTTTAAGCCAGCCCAAGACTTACAAAAATCAGGGGGCGTTCGTGACCCCCCCACAATCATATATGTTTCCTCAATTCTACCAGACTGTCTTCGAGACTCATCTGACTCCTTGCCAATATCTGACTCTACAATTGCTAATTTTGCTATTGCAAAGTCATCGTAATGTCCGTTTATCTTGCTTAGCCAACCTGTTCCCACAACCGATAAAATATGAAAGTCGTGTTCGGAATATTCAGAGGTTTTTGAATTTACCTCAGTTAAGTGCTAAGCTCTTATGGTTTCCTATTATCAAGCAAATTTTAAAACAAGAGTTTCGTCCTCATATCTCTAATCGAAAACAGATAAGACGAAGGAAAAAGCTGAAGCTCATGCATCAAGGATATCTGCTATTAATCCTCGATAGAACTCAATGGCAAGACCGGAATTTAATGGTGTTAAGCTTAGCTTGGGGTCATCATGCAATTCCTGTATATTGGCAACTTTTACCAAAACGAGGGAACAGCAGTTTGCCAGAGCAAAAAAAAGTTATAACTCCGGTCTTAAGGCTATTGCGTTCTTATCCTGTACTCCTATTAGGAGACCGAGAATTTCATAGTGTCCAACTGGCTAAGTGGCTGGAGGAGAGGAATGTAGACTTTGCTTTACGTCAGAAAAAGGGCACTTGTATTCAAGATGATGATGCTGTTTATCGACCCCTCAAAGATTTAGGAATTCAACCGGGATTTTCTCGATTTTACTCAAATATTTCTTGCACAAAAGCCCATCAGTTGGGAAACTTTAATCTAGGGGCTTATTGGAAACGTCAATATCGGAGTCGAGCAAGTAAAGAACCTTGGTATATTCTCACAAGTCTTGATAGTCTTCCACGGACTTTATCCTGCTATCAGGCTCGATGGGGTATTGAAACTATGTTTCGAGATTTAAAAACTGGAGGTTATAATCTCGAAAATACAAAGGTTAGTGAGCGTCGCTTAAAAGCCATTATTTTGCTCATTTCCATCGCTTATACTTTGGCAACTTTACTTGGAGTTGCTTTAAAAAATCTGGGAGTGAGTGAGTATATTTGTCGTCCCACCGAATCAGAACGTTCAACGGAGCGACATAGTTTTTTTTGGATGGGATTGCACGGTCCCGATTGGATTCAATCTCTCAAAATTTGGTCGGATTTAGCCAAATCTCTGATGAGTCTCAAACCTCACAAATCTCTCTATTTCAAGCGGGGACTTAACGCTAAGTCCCTTATCCAGAGTGCTTTGTAGCCTTGTTGTCACCCCTTGAGGATTCAAACTGACAATCATATCGACGAAAAATACAAGTATCAATAGTAATTGCGTCGTAGTTCATTGTTTGATAATTTTGTAAAACTAGTGATATTGCACTACCCATTAAGCTTAGGACATTAATACAAGCTCAGAAAGTGCGACCTGTGGCGAATTTAATTCTTAATAGGGAAAGCAATTCTTAATGGGGAAAGCGCACCTAAGCTGTCATTGTGGAGTTTTGCCTTTTGCTTTTTGCTTTGCCCGTAGCCCTATATTTTGTCGAGATCATACCAAATTAATCAGACAACAGTGACAAATTGTGTCTGACGATTATACTCGATTTCTGAAATGAATCGGAGCGGCGGGATTTGAACCCACGACCCCCACTACCCCAAAGTGGTGCGCTACCAAGCTGCGCTACGCCCCGGAAAACCTTATTTACTATACCACACTATTCGAGATCTGAACAACTACACTAAAAAACTTTCAGAGACTTAGCTGCTGCTAGCAACCCTGGAACCGCTGTTGCCACCCAGCTCCCCTCACAACAGCGTCCCTGATTCAAAATCAAGCGTAGGGTATAAGCAGAAGGATAGCCCTCTACCTCCATCCACAGCCAATCGCTTTCTGCTTCACAAGTGATTTTCTCTTCATCCATCAACTCACTTGCCATCTCACTCATAGTCTGAGCTAATTGCACCAACAACCGACAAAAGTCATTCAACTCTGACTCGGTTAGTTCAAATGCCCAGTCCTCACCACCCACTAGACCTTTATAGTTAGGAGCCTCAGGATCCCAACCAATACGCCAGCCTTCTCCATGTTTAACCAGACGTTCCATAAACCTGATTCTGCCCAATTAACCAGACGTCAATTAGGTTTGAGTAACTGAGCATCTCCTGGTTTAGGTAAAGATACTCCTCTTCTAGGATTGGAGGTTGTTGCAGGTGATGTAGGATTGGAGGTTGTTGCAGGTGATGGTTGTGTGCTGGACTCTGGTGCCACAGTTTCACTGCGATTGGGATTGAATATGTTGACCAAAACGCTTACTAGTGCATCCCGTTCGGCACGAGTTAATTGTTCTATCGCTGCAATATCCCCTTCCATGGGATTTTCGGTTAAGGTATCCCCACTGGGATACTGGGATGCTTCTAGGTAATCGTATGCACCTAGATAGTCAGCCATGGTCAATTTCCAATCAAAACGGAAATTGGGCAACCGTTTTTTCCCATAGACGTGATACCGAATTAAGCGGTTAACCAGGGTATTATTGGCAGCTACTTTACCGCTTTCTTTACTTATGTATTGGTTCTCTTGTGGTAAATCTGGTAAACGCTGATATACTACCTTGCTAATTTCTGGGGGAATAAAAAACTGGGCAACAGCAGGCTGTGCTCCTAGGAACTGGAAGACACCAGGCCCTTGGTCGTGGGATTCCCACAGCAATAGTAAACCACTGGTCATAGTGGTAAGAGCTAAACCTAGCGCTAGTTTAATTCCTTTAGTCTTGTACATTGCTTGGAGACGGCTATGGAACATTCTTAGACAACCTTGGGATGAAACTAGGTCTTGCCCCTGACGCTCTAACCCACTGACTCACTCAGCACAATAACTTAGTCCGCAATAATCTCTGGCTGCGTCAGTTCATCAGACATCTCAACAATTGCTCGCAGCACTGGCTTCATGGATGGCTCATCTAGACTTTCAAAATCTTCGAAGCGACGGCGCTTGGCACGGTTGGCCAGTTGTACAGTGATCCGATAACGATTAGAAGCTGCACTTACTAGCTGCTCCGTCCGTTGCAGAATGTCGATAGAATCAAAGTTATAGCTTTTGTGCAGCATAAGATTTATCAGGTATTGCTATTTCTGCTTAAAATCAGTATCGCCCCCTCTAGCCTAGCATACTTGACTTCTCAACTAGGGGTTACCCTTGATACAAGTCACAAAAGTTTTCTTGAGGTTAATAATATACCATCAAAAAGTGAAAGAATTTGTGAAGTTGGGGGATTTCTAC
This sequence comes from Moorena sp. SIO3E8, assembly GCF_010692445.1. Taxonomy (NCBI): domain Bacteria; kingdom Bacillati; phylum Cyanobacteriota; class Cyanophyceae; order Coleofasciculales; family Coleofasciculaceae; genus Moorena; species Moorena sp. SIO3E8. Next base: position 36,792 of record NZ_JAAHHM010000016.1, read on the forward strand.
TTACATTGCTTGGTATCTATGACAATAATAAGAAAGAACAGTCAATTTGTACTATCTATACCGAATCTACTAACTATACCGAAACTATATATCTAACCAAGGCTGGGAAGTTCTACCAAACTATCCCAGCCTACTTATGTGTAAATGGGGTCATCTGTAAATCGGATTATGTATAAATGCCATCTGTAATAGGACTTACGGAGTTTAGTTGGTTTTCACCCCTTAACCCTCCTTGCTCAGGGAGTTACTACTGAGTAAAGTTTCCCAAGGCAAGAGACCTCTAGGGGGCAATGGGTAATTTCTGTGTAAATGGAGTCTTTACATGGTATCTCTAAATAGTATCGCTTGGATGCGATCGCATCCATGGGCGACCTTAGGGGTGAGAGTACCTTGATTTACTCCTGTGGTACATTTACCTTTTACATATACAAAAGATCATACCATTGCTAAGCTATCTTGAGTGTGTCGAGTTGTTAACAATTATCTGACCAAATAAATCTTGTCTATGCAAACACTTGCCGCTCCTAGCTTTGAGTCATTCCATCAGCGCCAAATAACTCCCCTGAAGTTCGTTGTCCTCGGAGATAGTCTGATCTATGGATTTGGAGACCCAGAAGGTGGCGGCTGGGTAGAGCGACTGCGACGTCAGTGGATGTTACCCGATAGTCCTGGTCATGTACTCTACAATTTAGGAGTTCGGGGTGATGGGGTTACCCAAGTCCACAAGCGACTAGAGCATGAATTTCGCAGTCGTGGTGAACTCAGAAACCGTGTACCAGATGCCATTATTTTATCGGTGGGCGTTAACGATTCAGCCCGTAAGGCGCGTCCCGATGGCAAAAATTTTACTAATTTTGAGAGTTTCCAGGAAGAACTAGCCCATCTGCTCGAGCTAGCCCAGCAACTCTGTCCAGTGCTATTTGTGGGTATGGTACCAGTGGATGAAAGGAAAATGCCCTTTCTCGATTGTTTTTACTACAATCATGCTGACCAGTACTGCTACAAAGAAGCAACTCGCCTTGCGTGTCTGAGGCGTCAAATTCCCTATCTAGACGTTTTTGATTTATGGACGTCCCGTGGTTATGATTGGTGCTTCCAACACCTATCTCCAGATGGTCTCCATCCCAATGTGGCTGGTTATCAGCAATTATTACAAGACATCCTGCTCTGGAACCCCTTAGCCCAACTCAACTCCTTAAGCCTAGGGACAGCCTAAACTATACCGTGTGGAGATACCAGTTACAGGATTTACCCCCGTAGCACGCTCACACATCAGTTTAGCCTGATAGCGGTCAATCAAGGCATCAGTAAAATCAGCACCAGTTATCTCGGCATCGTAAAACCTGGTGCTATTCATAATTGCATCGGTCAAAATAGCATTGCTCAAAATAGCTTGGTCTAAAAATACCCGATCTGCCAAAGAATTGGTCAGATTTGCACCTTCGAGATTCGCTTTCAATAAATTGGCCTTGGTGAAGATAGATCCACTCAGGTCAGCACCTTGGAAGTTTGTGCCTCGCATTTCAGCGCCTGCAAATACGCCACGAACTAAATTCAGATGGGAAAAGTCACGATTACTCAAATCTGTAAGAGAATAATTCACTGTATTCTCCTGAGCATAGGCAGGAGTAGCCGATAAAAGCACCCATAGCCAAGCCATAACCAGAACTAACATTAGTCCCAATAAGCGTCGCCAAATAACCCTAATCACTTGTCAACCTGACTCCTTAAAACTTAAAGCCTAAAACTCCCTCTCTAACCAATCTTCACCGACTCGAATCGTCAGCTCAGATTTGAGATGACCAGTAGAGGATGCTTCTACTCTACCTAGTCCCAGGACTTTTTTGACAATATCTGCTGTTTTTATGTCCCCTTGCTGAACAATAATCTCAGTCTGGGACAAGCGGTCAGGCCAATCTGAGACATAATAGACATTGTAGAAGTCATTTCTGGCTAAATACCGGGCAACACGGCGACCAAGTTCTGGGTCATCGGTAGCATTTTGAACCGCAATTCTGACCCGATGGGGTGAACGGCGGCGCCTTAATGAACTCTTGTATTTGGGCTCTTGTTCGAAATAGTCACTCATCACTCGGTCTCGCCCTCGTGAATTCATCAGCCAGTAACTGGCAATGTATTCATCAGCGTTGCTGAATCGACCGGGCAAGAGTACCATTCTGATATTATCTTTACCAACCTCTAGACCAAAACCAACCAGTGCCAAGATTTCCTCTAAGCTGAGATTGGTATCAATATACTGCTGCATCACTCGCAGGATTTTTGGTAAACGAGGCACTACACTGGGAGTAACTAAACGCTGGCGCAGTGCCTTGAGTAAGATCTGCTGCCGCTGTATCCGAGCAATATCACCATTGTCTTTTCGGTATCGAGCAAATTGTTCCGCTTGGTCTCCATTCAAGGTTTGCCACCCTGGTTCTAAATCAATTTCCAGTTTCTGAGTGAGATCTACATATTCCATCTTCTCAGGCACAAAGACTTCCAGGCCACCGACCAAGTCCACAAGTTCCCGAAATGCATCAGTGGTAATGCGCACATACCTATCAATGGGTACATCATTTAAGGTACGGCTAACCACTTCTGCGGTTAAAGTAGATCCACCTTTGACATTGGCATCGTTAATTTTAATTATCCCAACACCAGGAATTTCTATTCTGGTATCCCGTGGAATTGAAAGCATATTCACGGAGTGGTCTTTGGGGTCTAAGCGCAACAGCAACAGGGTATCACTGCGACCACCAAAAACCTCTGGGGAACCTGGCAACGCATCTGGGACTCGGTCTATACCCATCACCAGGATATTGACTGGTCGTGACAGGTTGTAGGGAAAATTTCTACGAGAAGATTTGTGGTCAGAAGCAGCTGGTTGATTCTGGGGGATTTTAGCCTTTTCGGGTTGAGAATGGGATTTAATCAGGGGCGACAATGGGGTAACTAGGGCTAAGGTCGCTCCCAAAGCCGCAGAAATAACTGCTGTCAGAACAAAAGCGCTACTCCAAAATACCCAACGCAAATAGGGGGCAAGGGTTAATCTTAATCCAGAGACAGAAGCGTCTAGGTCTGTAGTCAGGTCAAGCTGAGAGTAAGAGACTCCTGTATCACCCTCTTGGGGTGATGGTTGGGGTGTTGAAGCTGAGGCATTATTAATCACACCTGTATCCAAATTTACCTATGAATTGTGATGACTGTTAAAGGATTCTTGTTCCAAGCCTATAGTTGGCTATCCAATTAAACTGTAGCCTGTGGCTACAGTTTAAGATATTGTTGTTGGCCTATTAGTCAATAAGTCTATAAGTCAAAGCCAATAAACCATTGTGCCTACCTTCAAAGTGGCTTAATTGAAAAAAGCGCTTTGGCTACCCACGGCTAAAGCTCCTGGTGAAAGCGCTTTGAGGAACATCAATGAGTGATTAGTCCTTTGTGATCAATGCACAACACGAATACCTGAATAGGGATGAAGGAATTGGTGGACAAATGACTAATTTAAGGACTAATGTAACGACTAATGTAATGGCTAAACAAGTACTTTAACCATTTTTCATAATCTACAGCCTATACCAGCTGAATCAGGGAAAGTGAGGTTAGTATGTAGCAGAAAACTACAGTTAAGCCTACATCATGGATAACTCTCTCATCCCTGTGATTCTTGCTGGTGGCAAAGGTGAACGGTTTTGGCCGTTGAGCCGTAAGCACCGACCCAAGCAGTTTTTATGTTTGGATGGTAGTGGCAAGAGTCTTTTGCAGGCAACGGCTGACCGATTGAGTAAGCTGACGGTCGGGCCAGAACAGTTGTGGGTGATTACTTCTGCTATGTTAGCTGAGGGGGTCACTCAACAACTACCATCGTTACCCCAAAAGCATCTATTAGCGGAACCGGAAGGACGGGATACAGCACCAGCAGTGGCTTGGGCAACTCTAGAAATTGCCAAGGCTTACGGAGAAGATGCGGTAGTGGGCTTTTTCC
>NZ_JAAHHM010000160.1:0-13352 GCF_010692445.1 Moorena sp. SIO3E8
CTCCCGATTCCCGATTCCCTCTTCCCGATTCCCGATTCCCGATTCCCGATTCCCGATTCCCGATTCCCGATTCCCGATTCCCGATTCCCGATTCCCGATTCCCGATTCCCGATTCCCGATTCCCGATTCCCGATTCCCTACCTTAGAACTAAAAAAATCGGGGTACAGCATTGCCGTCCCCGATCAGATTCTATCGTATTGCACTGTCTTAGTCGCGACCATTAAGAGCAATCAGCAGCCGCAAAATGAACACGAACAAGTTAATATAAGTCAAGTACATTGACAGGGCAGCAGGTAGATACTGGTCATCACGATAGGCGCGAGGCAGGACGAAGAAATCCACTACAGCCGCACCCGCAAAAATAACCACACCGATGCCAGAGATAGCAATTTCTAGAAAGCTGGGTGTGTAGACACCAAAGAAGGATAAAACTAGCTGAGCCACCAAGACCACCAGCAAGGCAATCATACCCATCTGGACGGTTTTGGCTAAAGCAAAGCCATCTTCCTCTGAGAGATTAGAGCCAATTTGACGGCCAGCCATAAAGGCGACACCACAGCCAAAGGCAGCAATGGCAATGCCTTGCATGCCCACACCATCTGTTCCTAGGGCAACGAATATTAAGCCACTGAGGGTGTAGCCGGACAAGAGACTGTAAGTAGCTAGAAGAGGCAAAGCTACAGTGTTGTTTCCGTTCTCAGCCACACCACGGGCAACGAAGAAAAGAATAAGTTCGGCAATTACGGCAAGCCAGATGGTGGTCATAAACAGCCCTGGGTTGCTTTCAATCACTCCCAGACCACCATAGACACCTAGTGCAGTTAAGACTAGTCCACCACCCAGGAAGGGCAGGGCATTAGCAATCACATTCGGACCAACTAGGGCTCGACCTTGAGATTCACGAATTGCTTGACGAAAGTTACTGGTGCTACTCATGAGATTTTAGTCAATAATTTTCCGGATAAAGTATCAGCATTGATTTATAACTACTTCTATTTTGAACGATATCCGCAATCTTGTGGCAGGTGGGAAAACCGACTGGGTGCATCTGATAGTTGTAAAAAAGAACAGAAGTGTCGGACCTGTGGTGCACCGGGCGCGGGAAGTGTGGTGCACCGGGCGCAGGAGGTGTGGGTAGTGTCGGAATTTTATTAGAATTTTGCCTAATTTCATGGATTGAGATGCACCCAAACCGACTTGCCTAATACTCCCTTCAAATTGAATTGAGGGGTAAACTCTAGGGGGTTTAAATTAGGTGAGGTAGATAGTTTTCGGGAGCTTTGGAGCAGGGAGCTTTGGAGCAGTGAAGTCAGAAGAGGTAATAGGTAAGAGGGGAAAAATCCTGTGTACCTAATTAGAATAAAAGCCGCTATATACTTTTAACTAATACCTAATGATTAATACCTAATACCTAATACCTAATACTTTTAACTAATAGCTAATACATTATACTTAATAGTTAATACCTAATACCTAATACCTAATACCTAATACCTAATACCTAATACCTAACATCTAATATCTAATAGCTCACACCTAACACCATTAACCTTTAAGCATTCAGCCTACCGCAGTCAGCTATCATTCTTAAAATAAACCTCGTTTGCGTAGCGTGCGCCTATGGGCAATGGGCAATGGGCAAACGGGATAATTTAATGATAATTTAATAGTTCGAGATTTTAGAGAATTGAAAGTCTGGGGAAAAGCCCTTGGCCTTTGACCTTCGCCTTGGCTGATAGCTGAATGCTTAGATTAACCTTGCCCTAACCCTCAAAACTAAATTGACCGAGTACTAGTTATCCTCTTTGCAAGTTGCAAAAAGTTGCAACTTGCAACTTGCCCATTATTTAGCTTATATATTATACCACATTTAAGACCTTATAGCGATTTTTCAATATCTTGGTGTTCCAATCTGCGTGATTGTACAGAGAAAACAAAAACGGTAATTTGTTTTTTCCGTAAAAGGACGATGGTTCTAAAGGGGAATCTCTAATGACAATGAGTTGAAGATTAATTGCTTAGGCTAAGCCTCGTGTCGTAAATAGGTTTCCACTTCTGGGATATTTTGAGAATGGCTATTGGGTCTGTTGGTTTTCAAGGAATGGAACTTCTGATTGCGTATTACCGAAATCCATCAATTCAACTTCGCAATCAGATAGTAAGATTAAATGCTGGGTTAGTGAGGAAGATTGCTCATATAGTCAGCCAGAAGTGTGCTGAACCTTATGAAGACCTCGAGCAAATGGGTTACATCGGCTTGATTCGTGCTATTGAGCGGTTCGACCCCCATCAAGGTTGTGCATTCAGTTCCTTAGCAGTGCCTTACATTCGCGGTGAAATGCTACATTTCTTACGCGACAGGGGTTCTCTGGTCAAGATTCCTCGCCGATGGCAGGAACTGCAGCAGGCAGGGAAAAGAGTCAGCAAAAAGTTAGCAACTAACTTAGGACGCTTCCCCAGAGATGAAGAAATTGCTAAGGCTTTGGATATATCCCTCCAAGAGTGGCAGGAAAGTAAGTTGGCAGTTCAAAATCGTTTGCCTTTAAGTTTGGATGCCACGGTCTCTCAGAAGGTCGATCAACCCATGACTTTAGGAGAGACTCTACCAGATTACTATGAAGAGAATTTACACTATTGGGAAGAAGACCGACAACAGCTCCACGGTGCCTTGAGTCAGCTAGAACATAAAACTCAGGCAGCTATAGAGTTTGTTTTCTTACGAGAACTCCCCCGCAAGGAGGCAGCCAAACGAATTGGCGTGAGTCCGATGACAGTGACGCGACATGTCAAAAGAGGACTTCAAGAGTTGGTTACCCTGATGAAATCTCAAGCATCGGAGCGTCTGGCAAGTTAGGAAGAATTTAGAATTTATTAATTCTAAATTCTAAATTCTAATTGCTTTTTTTGGCAATAAGTGTGTTTACAACCTAGATAGAAACCCTATACTTAATTGCTGTCGGTATTGATATCGCAAAAAAGAGTTTGCCAGTCTCGCAAACCATCACTTGCCTCTTTGACTTCAAAGGTGACATTACAAGCCTTGGGTTGCTCTATTACCTGAACACAAAGTTCAGCAATATCTTCCCGACTTACTTTACCTCGGATATTGTCTCCTTGAGCAAACACTAAGGCTTGACCTCCCGGCTCTTCTGTCAAAGCACAAGGTCTGATGATAGTATAGGAAACCCCACTGTCACGAACTGCTTCTTCTCCCCGCAGTTTCCAGGTTAGAATTCCCCCCAGTTGGTCATTCATTCGTACCGCTGGTGGTTCTTCCTCGAGGTTAATTCCTGGACGACCTGGACGAGTCACCCCGGCTGAACTAATCATAATGAATTGGGGCTTGGTGATACCCCCATAGGCTTTAATAGTTTCCAGCTGTAGGACAAAAGAACCTGGAGCAAATTGTGGGTTGAGCGCGCCATCATATTCAAATTTACTCAGCATTAGCTGTATAGCACAGATGCGACTGGGGTTGAAGGGAGCAGCATCTTTCAAGGTTTTGGCTCGAAATACCGGAATCAAATCAGCAAAGGGAATCGAAACATTCATCCACTGATCTTTCTGGGTGTCGAAGGAATAGCAGTAGGCAATTCCATCCCATTTCGATTCATTGCGCAATATAAATTTATACCGTTGACCATCCCCTTTAACTCGCAGTTCTAGTCCTTCGTACTCAGCTAAGTTGAGGGGAGTTGGGAGATTGCGGGTGCGTACTGACACAAAGCCCCCAGAATTTGCCGTTGAGACATTGCCAGTAAACAGGGCAGCCTTGTCGATGAGCCGAATTGAACTCTCGCTGACACCACCCATGACTACATCATCCACAGCACCCCAGGTTTCTTGTAAGTCATCGGAAGGGTTTTGGAAGTCAAATAGCAGTTGTTTGCCTGGTTCAAGGTACTCTGCTGCAGCTTGTACTAAGTTCTTGATACCCTGATACTCCACAACTTCCGGGGTATCGACTACTTCTGGCAGATAGAACTTGATGCCCTGATAGTATTTTTCCCGGTTCGGGGTGTCTCCTTCTACCGGTTGCACCCGCGCTCCCGTACAACACACTACAGCAGTAATGTTCTTGTACAGTGCTGGAGTCAAGGTCTCTGGAATAGTTATATCTGCCTCGAATAGTTCCAGGTTATCCCCAAGGATTTCCCTAGCTTTCTGGGCATCTCTGACTAGAGCACGTACGGGATAATTCTGCTTAAGCAGACGGCGAACCACTCGCTTGCCTACACCCCCAGTTGCCCCAGCTACCAGTATTACTCCCATATCTTTTCCTTTACCCTGGCTCGATTTTTGATTATTGGCACGACCTGTGAATAATCGCTGTAGGCAGCTCAGGAAAGGGATAACCTCAAAGTAGCTTAGGGTTTTTATGAATCTGCCAGCATCCCATGGGGAGCGATTGTTTTGGGTCATAATCGCCTCAAGTGCATTTTTTCTTCAGTTTATCGAAATCTGAATTACCGTGAAGCTGACCTATAGCATAGTACTGGATCCTTTCAGCGGATTTTTTCCAGCTGGTAATTATATCATATAAATTTTAATTTATACGCTTATTAACGAAAGACATGGCTTTTCGTTAATATAGAGCTGCAAAATATTCAGTATTAACGAAAGCGATAATAGTCAACAACTCACCGCTAAGTCTTATCAGACTATAGCGGGAGCTTGTGAAAGCTCATAGTTGACCAGACTGAGACCTAATAATGGTCTACGTTATTTGAGTCATAACACCTGTAGATGCGTGCCAGTCTTCAGCTCTGTTGCTAGCAATTAAACATCTGTAATGAGTTAAGGAAGTGTTGTTAGCCTCTCAAGCTCTTATAACATTGTCAAGGCAAACTTTACCCACTTGTGGAGTGTTCAAAGTAATGCGAGTTTTCGTTCTAGATCAAAATAAACAACCTTTAGATCCGTGCCATCCAGCGCGAGCTAGAGAATTACTCAAAAAAGGGAGAGCTAAAGTATTCAAGCGTTATCCATTCACTATCATCATGCAGGACAGGAGTATCGATAATTCTGTCACTCATCCACACAGAATCAAAATAGACCCTGGTTCAAAAACAACCGGAATTGCTGTCGTCCAAGAACATACTGGACAGGTAACAAGCGCATTAGAAATCAATCACCGAGGGCAGAACATCAAAAATTCTTTGGAATCCAGAAGAGCTTTAAGGCGAGGCAGAAGAAGTCGAAAGACCCGTTATCGTAAACCTCGTTTTCTCAACCGAAAGCGCCCAGAAGGTTGGTTGCCTCCATCATTGATGAGTCGAGTACTTAATATTGAAACTTGGACTAGACGACTAATAAAACTGTGTCCAGTGACTGCCATATCCCAAGAGTTGGTTCGATTTGATACTCAGAAAATGCCAAATCCAGAAGTATCAGGTGTAGAGTATCAGCACGGTGAACTGTTTGGGTTTGAGGTAAAAGAATATTTACTTTCCAAGTGGGGTCATAACTGTGTTTATTGTGGGTCGGAAAATGTTCCTTTGGAGGTTGAACATATTACTCCTAAATCTATTGGGGGTAGTAATAGAGTTAGTAACCTGACTTTAGCTTGTCGGCATTGCAACCAGAAGAAAGGGAGTGATCCGATCGATAAGTTTTTGCGCAAAAAACCAGAACTTCTAAAGAAAGTACTGGCATTGGCTAAATCTCCCTTGAAAGATGCAGCAGCAGTTAACTCAACTCGATGGGAATTATGGAGAAGACTAAAGTTGACTGGGCTACCTGTTGAAACAGGTTCTGGCGGTCTAACCAAGTTCAATCGAAAAACCAGGGAGATCGAGAAAACCCATTGGATTGATGCTGCTTGTGTAGGAAAATCTACCCCTCAGAGATTACTGATAAACGGAGTAAAGCCGCTAATAGTCACAGCTAAGGGTCACGGAGTCCGTCAAAGATGCCGACCAAATAAATACGGTTTCCCAAAGGCTCATGCTCCCTCTGCTAAGTTTTTCAAAGGTTTTCAGACAGGAGATATAGTCATTGCTGATATCAAAAAAGGGAAATATGCCGGACAGTATACAGGTCGGATCGCTATTCGTTATCGTCCAAGCTTTGTACTTTCGGCAAAGCCTTTCGCGTTCGCGCAGCGTCGCCTACGGCGAAAGCGTGGCCTACGGCCTCCGCTACGCGAACAGGAATCTGGCATAAAGATTGATGTGCATCCAAAGTATCTAAAAACAATATTCAAGGCTGACGGCTATGAATATCTGTCCAATCAATAACGATTCGCGCTTGGCCATAGGCCACGCTACGCGAACGCTGGCCATAGGCCACGCTACGCGAACAATTTGTTAATCTGCAGGAATTCCCCGGAGACGAAACCTGTTTATTGTGGAGCCAATAGAAGTCAGTGGGCTATGCAGATGCATGGTTAAATCTTTGTTAATAGCGATGCAGCGCGGTCTTGGGGAGGCAGCGCGGTCTTGGGGGTTCCCCCCATGAGCGACTGCCGTGGTTTCCCCCATGAGCGACTGCATCAAGACAAGGCGACCCTATCTTACGGTAACTTTAAACCCGCTAAAACTAACGTTTATAACGGGAGTCCCCTTCCCGTATTTAAGATGGTTAGCCCTAACAGAGCAGGCCAGAATTTAGAATTTGGGCTTTAGAATTGAAAATTTCTGCATTCTCAATTCTTCATTCTTCATTCTAAATTCTTCATTCTAAATTCTTAATTCTTCAATTCCCCTTTCTTAGTAAGCGCTGGAAAATCTGCAAATTCTGATCGAGCCAATCCAGCCATTTCAGACTACTCGATAAAGATTTCGGTGGGTCGGAAATCAGGGTATCTAGAGCAATCAGGCGCTGGAAATTGATCTTGACTGGATCATGACGCTCTGTGGAACCGTCTTTGCGATAAAACTTGACACCAGCTTGTTGCTGCATAATATTGATCACTTCTTGAGCAACGATACCGTAGCCAATAGTAGTGGGATGAATGCCATCTAGGGTGAAGAAACCACCGCTGGTGCGACCGGTGGCATCGGATCTAAAAAAGCGAGTATCCGGTACTGGTGAAAGCGCTTCTAGTTCCGGTGGCAGCTGATAGGGAGTCCACCAATCTGGTCGGGCGTCGGAGTCTTCAATATAACGTCGATAAGCTAAGCAATCCAGTAATCCTCCTAATTCAAATAAATACCAATCTCGACCTTCTTTTCGAGCCTGACGTACAGCATCAGCAATATAGTCGTTGTACTGGTCAATGACGCTATCAATTGCTCGGGCTTGTTGTCCGGTAATGTGCGGGTCACGGTTGGGGTCGAAATCTTTGTCGCTAATCCAAGGACGGGTGTAGTAGGGGAAGTATCGCGAGCCAGTAGCGATCTTATCTCCTACTCCACGACCAATGGGGGCAATGGTGACATGGGGAACTGTAGCCAAAATGACATGGCGAGCTTTAATTTGCTTGATTTGCTCAACTACTTGATCACATTCAGCTTTGAAATCTTCCGGACACCAGATCGTAGGTGGCTGATTGGACTGTGGTGAATTTGAATCGCGATCGCAACTCCATCTGACCTGCAGTTGAGCAACGGTGCCCATGGCATTATTCGCCCCAATCATGACCATCAGGGTTTCAATACCATCTCCCTCACCGTTTTCTAGACTTCCTTCTTGCCCTAGTGCGACCGCAGCTTGGACTGGGGTAAGTGCTTTACCCTCTGAATCCCGCGCCGAGTCCAAAACCCTTAATGCCGCATGTTCGTTGCCATTCTCAACAATTTGCCGCAATAGATCATCCGTTGGTGCCTCGATTGTTTTTCTGAGAGTATCTGCGTCGTTAGAAATAATATCTGTGATATTCCACCCATAAATAGCGAGGTTGTGGTTAATTCCTTTGTGCATAGCAACAGTAGAACCAACGCCCCCTTGCCAACCGGGACCCCGTTCCCAATAATCTTCTAAGTCGTCCATATATTGCTGGATTGAAAACAGGGCTGGTGCTAATTCCCACCAGTCGATCTGGTCACCAAACTGTCCCTCTAAGCGCCGAACTAAATACTCCAGATTCAGGGGCAATCCACCCAATTCACCATATTGGCTGGGACGGCGCAGGTGTTCTTCCCAACCCATTTCTTGAGCAATCATCATGGGATAGGATAGGTCAGTGTTAAAAATTGCTCCATTCTGGACGCCATGGCTTAGGGAATCACCAATAGTGACTAGTCGATGTCGGGGAGTGCCTGGCTTTTGGTTAACTTCAATACTTAATTCCGGACGGATACCTAAAGTAGGATCTGTTTCTGGTGGACGCCCTTGAGGTTGGATAACTTCCTTGACTTGATCTGGAGCCTCAAAGTCGAGCATGTCTTTGGTAAGAAAGCGTTTTACCATAGTTGCTTGTTGATGAAAAAGAATAATGATCAGTTATTAGATAATTCACTGATTCTGAGGTGAATTCCAGAAAAGTAAGTATTAAACTTAAGCACTATAGGGTTTATAAATTAGATGTAAATATTAATGGTGTTTTTTTATTGGACAATAAAACTCCGGAGCTCTTTACCCCTCTTGGCTTTTGCCTTTTGTATGCAAGCCTTTTTCTGCAATTCCTGTGTTCACAACCCAAATACAACGCTACAGCGGTTTGCAATTGCTGTTAGGTACTTTCGTTATGGGTTTTTAGGGAGCAGGGAGCAGGGACTTCGGAGCAGGGAGCAGCGGATATGGGAAGTCGGAAGTGGGAAGTGGGAAGAAGGAAAACAATCCTGTGTACCTGATAGTTATGCAAAGCCGTATGTGGGCATGGTTAGCTTGCCAGCTAATGGGCTGGGAGCCTGGTAAGCAAACAAAGTAGAGAGCTTAGATTCCGTTGGGTGCATCTCATATTTGTAAAAAAGAAGGTAAGTGTGGAGCCCGGGCACGGAGAGGGTGGAAAGTGTTTAAAGTGTGGAAAGTGTTTAAAGTGTGGTAATTTTCGGGGGCATTTTTCCCTAATTGCATGGATTAAGATGCACCACGTCCCGTTAATAAAGATTTGGTAGTTTCCGACAAGATCAGGTTAAAACGGTAAAGAAGTGATTAATTCCCTGGATAATTCCAATATATCCTCTACAAACTATGAACGCCAAATCTAGCATTAAACTCCCATGGATATTTATTCGTAGTTTAAATAAGACTGTCTGGGTGATTTCTAGTCTTGCCCTACTGACAGTAGCTGCCGAATCCTCTTTAGGAGAACCCTCACCCTCTACCCCTACAAAAGTAACCCTAGAATCCCCTGCTCCTGAACTCCCAGTTACCCCTTCAGCCACCTCTTTATCTGGTCATTTGAACAAAATTGGTGCTAAAATGTATGGGGCTTACTGGTGTCCCTATTGCACAAAGCAGAAGCAAATGTTTGGTGAGGCATTTAAGCAGATTAATTATATTGAATGTGACCCAAGGGCTGAAATCTCCCAAACTAACCTCTGTATTGAAGCGAAGATCAGAGGCTTTCCAACTTGGGAAATTAATGGTCGGTTTTACCCAGGTATGCTGTCCTTAGAGCAATTGGCTAAATTTTCAGGCTACTCAGCAGAAGATCCTACAGAATCAATGCCAGTGGTGGAGGAAGAACAAACAGAAAAATAAATAATAGCAATAGTGCAACGTTTAACCTCTAAAAACGTAAGGTAAGCAGTCAGCAGTCAGCAGTCAGCAGTCAGCAGTCAGCAGTCAGCAGTCAGCAGTCAGCTTATTTTATTCACAAGCTGTTCGGATATCAAGTAGGGTGGCACAGGCTTCTAGCCTGTGAATTAGCGCATTAGCTGATAGCTGATAGCTGATAGCACCTCAAGTAGCGTGGCACAGGCTTCTAGCCTGTGAATTAGCGCTTAAGCTAACGTCTAGGGATTATTTGGTAATCTGAAATGTTACCGATTTTCTGGCAAAAACAAAAAACGTTGTAATATCTATCCAAATGCCTTGTGCTGTGGCTAATTGCTCAACGGCTGCAAAGAATTCAGTTTTCAATTGTGCTAATTTCTCTGGAGAAAGCTGGAAAACTTCCGCGCCAAAGGCACTCTTTGAGTTTCCCCGCCAAGAGTTTGCTGCTACTGTTTGAGTATCACTGCTGTAGTAACCAAGTTGGTCGGTTTTGACGTTGATGTCTTGAAAACCTGCTTCGGTGAGTAGCTGATGACATTTCTCGGGACTACCAAGGGGTTGATTGGGATTAGGAATTACAATGCCATAGTCTCCTGCTTTTTCTCGAAACAGACCCCCTGTAGGAAAGGCGTTTGCTGCAAAACAGGAAAATCCGACTAATCCTCCTGGTTTTACGAAGCGATACCACTGCCGTAACGCAGCAGGGATATCTGTTAAGTATACAATGGCTGAAGAACATAGAATCCTATCGAAACTATTATCTGGGAAGTTGATAGTTTCTGCATCTGCTTCTATAAATTCGATGTTGTTGAGACCTTCGGCTTTAACTTTTCGTTGGGCTAGATTGAGCATGCCTGATGAAATATCTACGCCGACAACAGCTCCAGAAGCACCGACAATTTTGGCAGCTAGAATTGCTACTAAACCTGTGCCGGTCGCAATATCTAGAATTCGTTGTCCAGTTTGCAGGTGGGATAGTTCTACTAGACCATTGGCTAGCCGAGGGTGAAAGCTTCCTTGATCATAGTTTGGTCTGGTGTTAAAGTCAGCTTTGACGTTTTCTTTGAACTGATTTATCCTTATCTGGTGTTTCATGCTTGGTGGAGATGGAAAATATGATAACTAGAAAATATGATAACTAGCTTAACTAGAATGAAGGCGGTTTAATTATTTCAAAGTCTGACTCATCTAGAGATAGTATAAATGGTTGATCATTATGCTCAAATGGATTTTCCTCTAATCTGACTATCCAACGACCGGATTCTTCCTGTGCTTCAATACGACCCGAAAGACCCGCAACATAATCAGGATAAAGGACTCGAACTAAGGTTCCTACTTTGAGCATCTCAATCACTATCTCTACTCCCAATGTCCACCTGATTTTACCTTTAATTAACCGAATCTTAAATTCATATTGTTACAATATTAGGCTAACTGCTTAAGCAAAACCGTTAATCCTAATAGGGAACAGGGAATAGGGAATAGGGAACAGGGAGCAGGGAGTAAGCACTACAGTGTCGGATGCGTAGACACAATGATTAATGCAAATGGGATGCTCAGCAAACAGCCCCTACACGATGCTCGGTAAGAGCCGCTACGGGAAGGCACTACAGTGATCGGATCCATATCCACAACAGTTAATCCCAATGGGATTGGCCTAAGGCCATGCTAAGCGATCACGCGATGAAGCGAAGCTTCCGCTAAAAGCGATTGGCCTAAGGCCACGCTACGCGAACGCACCATCGCATCTCTTTCCTACTATTCCCTATTCCCTGTTTAGCTCAATCCTATATGGCATCTCAACTAAAAATGCCATAGGGTTTTTGATAGTTATGAGGTACATTCAATTTTATTACCCCTACTCCCTACTCCCTACTCCCTACTCCCTAAAACCTAGGACTTTTTACCTAACCCAATTGAAAACTGCTATACTGCTGATTAACTGACCGCTTGAAAAACCTGTTCAGCATTTAACGTTAATTCTGGAAAGGTTGGCGATAGGATACGGTTCGCTCCTCGGAACTGACTAACGTGATATTCGCCATCTATCAATTGGTAGACCGATAACGTAGGTTGTTTAGGATTGCCGATAAATCGCCTACCGCCTAAACCTAAATAATCAACAATCCAATATTCAGCAATTCCGAAAGACTCATAATCTTCCAGTTTTAAAGCATAATCGTCGCTCCAGTTTGTTGAAACCACTTCTACAACTAAACGAACAGAAGACCCCTGTGTGATAATGGATTCTTTTTGCCAGCGTGGTTCGTTATCCGTAACCCTTTGCTTGTCTAAAACGATGACATCTGGTTCATACCCAGACTCTGTTTGTGGTTTGATCACGCATTCTTTGGGAATAAAGTAAGGCAATTGACAGCGCCGAATTTCTAAAAACAGTTCACCTCCTATAAACCCGGCTACCTCTGAATGCATTCCCGTTGGTTTTGGCATCTCGACAATTACCCCATCATGCAGTTCGTAGCGCTTTTCTGAATTGACTGGATACCAATCAATAAATTGATCAAATGTTACTGGTTTGGGTAAGGCTTGAATCATTTTGGATTTGAGGGAGCAGGGAACAGGGGGCGTTGCTGAATAAAGGAATGAATGCGCGATCATCCGGTTTTGCTAAAGCCCCCGTGGGTCCCCCAACTTTGCGGTGCGACCCAAGGGCGATTTACTCGCCCGCTTAAGGCCCGCACCGGAAGGGACTTTCATAGTTTTGTTCCCCCCAGAATTGGGGGGTTAGGGGGGCGAAACCATACCAGAATCAGCAACGCCGAACAGGGAGCAGGGTTGTAAGTGTTGTCGAGAACTAGCTAACTTTAAAATCAGAAATCGTCTCAATCCATACCCGTGCTCCACAATTTAGGGGATTATCTGGGCGATACATCACCCGACAAGGGCCATTGACTTCAACCGTATGACCATAAATATTTTTAGCCCCGCGTTTTACGGTAATCACGGGATTGCGTTCGCCGGTGTTGTGATTTTGGCGAATGACTTTCTGATTAACGTGGATGACCGCCTTAGTGTAATTTGTACGCTTTGACCAATTCCGCTTCGGTCCACGAGTGCCGGGGGTGACCACTGGCATGCCATCAAATAAAGGAATCACCCAAGTTCTACCCACTTTATACGCTCCTTTGACTCTGCCCTTGCTCAACAGGAAACGGACGCGAGTGGCAGAGACACCTAGTAATTTAGCAGCTTGTGCGGTAGAAATCATCATGGCGGTAAAACCATTGCTTTAACGATATTATTATTGTAACAGGATTTTTGAAAAGATGCTAAGGGAGGTGTGGGAGGTATGGGAGGTCAAAAAAACTATTGCACTGTCGCAAGGTGCAGTAAGTGTGGTAAGGGTGGTTAGAAAAAACTATTGCACTGTCGCAATTAAGTCTTGATTTGAGAATGACAGGACTTACGCACTCAGATATATAAAATCTCTCTAACCTTCTGCTCCCTACTCCCTACTCCCTACTCCCTATTCCCTGTTCCCTGTTCCCTATTCCCTGTTCCCTCAACAAACAAAAATTCGGTCAAGTTCTGGTTAATGCCAATGCTTGACCGAATTATTTCTTGTAATAGTCAAGAGCCCTAGGATTCTTGACTATCTGTTCACCAAATCAACAACATACCAACTTAGGTTTTAGACTTTGGACGTCGTACTTTCTCCTGAGTTTTGACCTGTCGCCAGCGATGCAGCGCGGTCTTGGGGGTTTCCCCCATGAGCGACTGCATCAAG
>NZ_JAAHHM010000161.1:0-13293 GCF_010692445.1 Moorena sp. SIO3E8
CAGAACTGATTGGGGCAGCAGTTCCAGAGCTTCAAAGCTATTTGGGATAGCTGGCGGTTTGATTTCCATGGTTCTACACTACTACTCATCCTTCCCTTTTTGTCAACCCCATCACCTGAATGCTTACCTTTCCAAATTGGAACTCTATACTTTTGAGCCATTGAAGGTAATGTATTATGTGTATGCATAACTTCTTGATAGCCAATCGGATTATCAATCATCTCATCATCTAAGTGTTGACGAACTTCAGAACTGATATAATCCCTAACTGTTTGAGGGATATCATTGGCATAATTATAAGCAGCTTGAGCAAGATTGAGGGGTGTACGACCTGAATATTTTTTTGCATTGTATATAGTAAATCCCAGAAAGCTCACAAACCTTTCTGGAAATTCATTTCTTTTCTCTTTAGAAATAAGGGGATAAATAGTATCAAAATCTTTTTTCCATTCAAGTAAAGATTTACCAATATTTCTAATTCCATACAAAGAAAACATATCAGGAAAACAAGGCACTAAAAAACCATCAACTGTAGATATAATTACCTTATTTAAAGCTCCTAAACTTGGAGATGTATCCACAATTATAAAGTCATATTTACTTTCGGAAGCATATCTACGAGCTATAGCTCTAATTTGAGTTATGGTTCTAATTGACAGTGGTTCTCCCCTATATAAACCAGCCCAGCGTTCGGCAATCTTATTTTCGTACATATGTAGGGTTAGACGACCTGGAATTAAATCTAGGTTTGTAGCTACTTCAATTGGACGAGGAAGAGATTTTGGCTCGCTTATGCCATCCTCTATAGGCTTAAGAATATAATGAATTGTTCTGTGATTTCTATTAAACGATTCAAAATCTGAATCTTCAAATTTCTTACGGGTCGCATTAAAATCATCAATGAATCCATCTTCATCCTGCCAAATTTCATGTAAACTTTCTGAATCTAATCCATAAATAGTTAAATTACATTGAGGGTCTAAATCAAGCATTAAAACTTTTTTACCGAGTTCTGCTAAAGCGCAGGCTAAATGATATGTAAGAGTTGTTTTGCCCACACCACCTTTATTGTTAAAAACCGAAATTAACTTCACTGATGCTCCTGAATTTAAGATTTAAATAGCCGATTCTGTTATGTATAGCAAATTATGTAGCAGTTCTTTAATGGATCTTAACAATTTCAAAAATACTCTGCCAACCCCTAAAAAAACCTAGAACCTACATTCCGCACTTAAAAATACCTATTTAATTCCTTTTCCGCCACTCCCAAGGCTTAACTGCATTCATATTAATCAACGCTCCTCGATTTGCGATCGCAAATGCCGAAGCGTAGTTAACCCCATCCCACGATGGACAATCCTGTTTGTACTGTTCCTAAGGATAGGCTCAACCTTTACTTAGTTAAACCATGTTCCAAAGCATAGCGAACTAACTCGGTACGACTATTGGTTCCCGTTTTGCTAAACAGACGACTAACGTATTTTTCAACATTACGAACACTAGTCTCTAAACGTCGGGCAATTTCTTTATTCATTAGCCCTTGGGCAACCAAATCTAAAACACTCTGCTCTCTAGCTGTAAAATCAATGCGCAAGGGTGGTGGAGTTTGGACAATTCCATTCTTTTGGTCTAACATTGCCCGGATTTCAGCCACCTGCTTGGCTATCTTTTCAAGCTCTGTACTACCTACACTATCTTCCGAGCTAGCAGCACGACGCTCCAAGAGGTTTTGAACAATAGCGACTAATTCATCTGGATCAAAGGGCTTCGGTAGGTACGCATCACAACCGGCCTGATAACCCTGAATTCGATCTGAGGTCATGCCACGGGCGGTCAGAAACACCACTGGCAGTGCTTTAAAACGGGGGTCATCTCGAAGCTGCTGTAGGAATTGATACCCATCCACTTTAGGCATCATGATGTCAGAAATTACTAGTTCGGGTGTGCTCTGCTGTAACATCTGCCAAGCATCATTAGCATTGCTGGCAACATCTACGGTAAAACCAAATTCTGCCAAATACTCTTTGACTGCTTCCCTTACTCCTGGTTCGTCGTCTACCAATAAGAGTTTTGCTGACATCGCTAATTCCTTAACCCCTACTAGCCTTAGTGTAGCGCAATTTAGACTGAGATCTTGCACCATTGTCATTAATCGTAGGGTGGGCAGTGCCTACCAACGGGCTTTGCAAGCTTCATTATCTGTCTGGTGCACTGCCCACCCTACATGAACCTAATAAGTGATTTGTGATTAATCGGGAATCGGGAATCGGAACCCACCCCTAACCCCTCCCAGGAGGGGAACGGGAATCGGGAATCGGGAATCGAGAATCGGGATGCAGCTATCAGCTTCCATGGGAAAACCACTCTATCTGATCGGCTTTGTCTGGCAGCCGGGCTTCTTGTTGTCCCTTTGCCCTTGCCCAAGTTCCAAATAGACCAATGGGTGTGCTGATTAGCTCAATCGGATCGGTTTTGCCTGCGATCGCATTAATACTATTGCGCGGTAGTTCTTTCAGCAACCAACGACTGATCCGATACAGATATTCCCTTGGTGGAATATCCCGCATCAAGGGCACACCATGGAGCTGATGTAAGTAACGGTTAGAGCGACCATACCGATGCCATTGACTGTGATACTCCCGAAAAGTGGAACGGTGTCGGTGCTCTACTATGGCGGTTGGGGCAAGGTGTAATTGCCACTTGCTTTGCTTTTGAATACGCCAGCAGATATCAGCATCACCACCAGTGGTCAGGTAAGGACGGAACAATCCCACTTCCTCTAATGCTTGCCGTCGGATTGCTAGGTTAGCGGTTTGACCGTAGGGACAATAGGAATGGTTTAAGGTATGTTCCTGAGATAGAACATTATGGTACTCAGCGTGTTTTTCTAGCCAGGTTTTACCGGGCAACCCGATGATTTGACCAGCAACAATACCAATACTGAGATTGGCAAAGGGTGAGACCAGGTCTGCTAACCAATGGGGTTGGGGACGACAGTCTGCATCAGTAAAAGCAATTATTTCGCCCTTAGCAGCTCGAATTCCTTTGTTACGGGCGGCATAGGAGCTTTGAATCTGGTCTTCTAGGATGTAGTGGAAGGTTATGCCCTCAGATGCTCCCTCAGTAACAGCAGTTTGGATTAGTGAGGCAGTGCGATCGCGGCTATTATTATCCACTAACAGATACTCTACTTGGTCAGTGGGATAGGTCTGTGCCTGCAAACAACGGACTAACTCTAGTAAATCTGCTTCACCGTTGTAGATTGGTACAACTACTGAAACCTTGGGCAAACATTTGTCATTTGTCATCTGATAGGGAACAGGGAACAGGGAACAGGGAACAGGGATGGAGCTATCAGCTATCAGTTATCATTTATCAGCTATCATTTATCAGCTATCAGTTATCATTTATCAGCTATCAGCTATCAGTTATCAGCTATCAGTTATCAGCTATCAGCTATCAGCTTTTGAATAAAACAGGTAAGCATTGGTTTAATCTGAGTGAAGTCACCTCACAGGCTAGAAGCCTGTTCCACAAAGCTGTTCGCTTAGCGTGGCCTTTGGCCAAGGCTGACCGCTGATGGCTGACCGCTGACCGCTGACCGCTGACCGCTGACCGCTGACCGCTGACCGCTGACCGCTGACCGCTTGCATTATCTATCAATGTTGAGCATAATCAACTGGCGTTGGAGTAGCGATCGCACTCCATCTAAATCGAAGTTAACATGCTTGATAATTTCTGCTACAGTTTGGGATTGGGATGAGTTGTCGGCTGAGTTACCATTCTGGTCACAGGCTTCGAGAAACGTAAATTCCTCATCTGATAGCTTAACCAGCTGGTAATCATAGTCAAATAGGGACTTACTTGGCCAACCGGTCATACAAGGGTGCCGTTCTGGAATTGCTGCTAACAGGTCGTTATCCTCTGACCAATCTACCCGCTCTAAGGGAGGACGGGTCAGGAAAAACTCATAATGAGTCAGTTCGGGATCTAATAATTCAATTAACCGATATAGCTCCCGTTCACTGAGACCTTCTGAGCGTGCCATTAACTCTGGATTTTTGCCAAATAAGCGCTCTTTCTGCCAGTAGCGGGGATTAGAAAACCCAAGAAACTCTAAGCCAGCGGCATCGATTAGTTCAAATAGGGTTTCAATGTTATAGTCAATCTCTTGGGGATGAACGTACATATCCGCGAAGCATTCATCCTGATGGTTTTCCAAAGCCCAGCGTTCCCGGTCTCGCTTGACAATTCGGTTTTTTTCTGGTAGTGCTTCAAATAATTGACGACCTACCTTCACCCCATCCTGGTAGTCTCCCTGGTTTTGACCCTGCAAAAGTGCGATCGCTTGCTGCATCAACTGGATTTCCCAGCGTCCTAATTCAGCATAGACAAAGATATGAAATAAGCCCCCTGGTGCTAATTTCTTAGCTATCGATTGAATCCCACGGATCGGGTCTGGCAAGTGATGTAACACTCCTACACAGTTAATTAGATCGAACTGACCCTCGATTTGGTCAACATCGTACAAGCTCAAGTGATGAAACTCGACCCGATCAGCACCTGAGCGGCGACAGCGTTCCTGGGCTACCTTCAAGGCCCCAGCACTAATATCAATCCCCACTACTGAGGCTTGGGGATTGAGGTGAACCAGATACTCTGTGCCTACCCCTGTTCCACAACCAGCATCTAGAATCCGAATCTCCTCTCTTTGGGGTGTTTGCCCAGTACAAAAACTATAAGCAGCTCGCCAATTCCAGCGCCAGTTGTATCCAGGAGGTGGCTCATCGAGTAAGGGTTCTGGGGGAAAAGGGTAGGTATCGTAGAGGCGCTCAACGGCAGCAGCGGTTTCTTGAGAGGTTTTCATCACAAAACTTTACAAAACTTAATTATTCGGAGAAATTTTTTACGAAAATAAAGTATAATTTCGAGGGTTTACTGGGATCAATGGCCATCAATCCTGAACTGGATCCCCTAAATTCTATACAATTCTTAATAAATAAACCGTAGAGATCAGAAAAGTTTTAATCTAAAAGCTAGTCGAGTTTAGCAGTCAGCACCCCGCTCTGAAAAGACGGGGCTTTGTGCGAAGCACACGCTTACACGAACGAGCCTCTTTATTTAGATAGCTGACCAGCCTAAGTCTTACGAGGACTACGTTATCGATAAGAGTTAAAGTTCCTACCTTGGGATGCGTGCCAGTCTCAAGCTCTAGAACCGGATGGTTAAACAGTTGTACGAGGGGTAAGACAGTGCCATCTGGAGAGTACCGATCGATAACATTGGCGAGGCAAACTTAACCCCAGAAATGGGAGTTTTGAGGGATTTTTTAATCCCTCACCCTGAAAAGGGTGGTTTGACGACGGTTAAAACCGCTCGTGTCGTTTTTCCTCCCCGGTCATTAGACGTGGGGCTTGTTCTACTCCCGTCTTTCTTCGTGAGATTGGATAGGACTAACATCAAATGCCTACCCACCAAATGGGTGTCTAAAACGTGTTTATTAACTGCGGCATAAGTCCGCAATGACAGCATAAAAATTTAGGAGCTTTAACAAACCAATGAGTGTCAAGGCAAGTGGTGGAAGCTCAGTTGCCCCTGTGCAACTCTATCAAACTGTCCCATCTGCAACCATTATCCAAGCAGAACAGCAAGACCGCTTCTTAGGAAATGGAGAGATCAACGAGCTACTGGATTACTTCCGTTCTGGAGAAAAGCGTTTAGCAATTGCTGATCTGATCACCAAAAACTCAGACCTAATCGTATCCAAGGCGGCTAACCGGATTTTTGTGGGTGGTTCCCCAATGGCTTTCCTGGAAAAGCCTAAGGAAGAACCTGCCCTAGTAGGGGCTGGGGCTGCAGGGGTTCCCGACACCAAAACCTTGGGAACTAGTACCTTTGTCGAGAGTGGAGGTGGATTATTTTCGGGCTTCCGCGCTCTGTTTAGTTCTCCAACTGGACCAACCCCAGCAGGTTTCCGTCCCATCGACATCAACCGCTATGGCCCGAGGAATATGCAAAAGTCCTTGCGGGACCTATCTTGGATGTTGCGCTATATCACTTACGCCATTGTTGCTGGTGATCCCAACATCCTAGTGGTTAATGTTCGAGGTTTGCGGGAAGTCATTGAAAATGCTTGTTCAGCTGATGCCACAATCGTGGCAATCCAGGGAATGCGGGCGGCTTCACTAGATTATTTCAAAGGTGATCAGTCGGCACAGGAGATTGTTGCCCAGTACTTTGACATTACCCTGAACGAATTTAAAGCTGCTACACCCTCCGATAAACTGCGGCAACGCCCTTCGATAGACCAACAAGGGCTGCAATTGCCCCAAAGTTACTTTAATGCAGCCGAGCGGCGTCCTAAGTTTGTGATGAAGCCCGGTCTGTCATCCTCAGAAAAAACTGAGGTAGTTAAAGCTGCCTACCGGCAAATATTTGAGCGTGACATTACCCGCGCCTACGGTTTGTCAATTTCTTATCTAGAATCTCTAGTTAAAAACGGGAACATTTCCATGAAGGAGTTTGTTCGCCGTTTGGGCAAATCTGAACTATACCGGAAGCAATTCTTTGAACCTTTTATCAATAGTCGGGCCTTAGAACTGGCTTTCCGCCATTTCCTAGGTAGGGGTCCATCTTCAAGGGAAGAAGTCCAAAGCTACTTCTCCATTGTTTCCGATGGTGGTCTACCCGCTCTAGTAGATGCCCTGGTGGATTCTCAGGAATACTCCGATTACTTTGCCGAAGAAACGGTTCCCTATCTGAGGGGTTATGGTCAAGAGGCTCAAGAATGCCGCAACTGGGGCATGCAGCAAGATTTGTTGCGCTATAGTGCTCCCTTCCGTAAGGATGCCCAGTTTCTCAATACCTTTGCCAAATACGAGCAACCCCTACCTGACCAACATGTCTATGGTTCTGGTAATGACTCCTTGGAAATTCAGTTTGGGGCAATTTTCCCGAAAGAAACCCGGAATCCTACTACCACCCCCGCTCTCTTTGGCAAAGATACTAAACGCCTGCTGATCCACCAAGGCCCAGGGATCAATAACCAAAATAGTAATCCAGGGGCAAGGGGTATGTCCCCCGGTTCCCTTGGCTCTAAGGTGATCCGCCTTGACCAGATCCCTAGTACACAAGACAAGAGTATCAAATTTGCCGAAAGCTCTACTCAAAGGGTAATTCGTGCCTGTTACCTTCAAGTCTTTGGCTTTATGCCCTATGAAGGGGAACGGCTGACTTCAGGGGAAGCTCGGCTGGAAAACGGTGAAATTACCGTCCGCGAGTTTATCCTAATGCTGGCGAAGTCTGATGGTTTCCGCAAACGTTACTGGACACCATTGTATGTGGTCAAGGCAATTGAATATATCCACCGACGTTTGCTCGGTCGTCCTAGCTATGGGCGCTCCGAGATGAACAGTTACTATGATGTTGCCTATAAAAAAGGTTTCTACGGTGTAGTAGAGGCAATTGTCAACACAAAAGAGTACTCTGAGGCATTTGGGGAAGATACGGTTCCCTATGAGCGCTATGTGACGGCAGCTGGTTTAAAAATGCGCACCGGAGTGTCTGGTAGCGTGACATCAGCAATGGCAATCATGGGTGAGGAGAAAGTACCTCGCTTTGTTGAGCTGGGTATGGGCAAAGACATGCTCACCGAACCGGAAGTTGAATTCCGGATTAATCAGGGGGTCAGTGTACAGCGTGAACAAACCAAGATCTTTAAGCTGATTGACCTTAATGATAAGCCAGCCTTGAAAGTCCTGATTGGAGCAGCTTATCGGCAGATATTTGAGCGGGATCTTGAACCCTATGTGATCCAAGCAGCATTCACCTCCCTGGAAAGCCGACTGAGCAATGGCGAAATTAATCTCAAGGAGTTTATTGAAGGCTTAGGTTGTTCTGATCTCTACATCAAAGAGTTCTACACCCCCTACCCCAACACCAAGGTGATTGAGCTGGGTACCAAGCACTTCCTAGGACGTGCCCCCTTAAATCAGAAGGAAATCCAGACCTACAACGCAATTCTAGCCTCTGAAGGGATTCGGAGCTTTATTGGCGCAATGGTCAATGGCATGGAATATGCTCAGGCATTTGGAGAAGATACCGTTCCGTACCGCCGCTTCCCCACCTTACCAGCTGCTAATTTCCCGAACACCGAGAAGCTGTATAATCAGCAGACCAAGCAGAATAGTGATGTGGTGGTACCAAGCTTTGATCCAGTCGAGCCTCGCATGGATTCGTCTAAGCTACCTTTGACCGGAAAAGCGATCGCAGATATGGCTGCCCAAAAGTGGGAGATGGCTACCAACCCCTCCGAGCTGGCCAAGGTAGGTCGTTCCTCTAATCGGAACCAACCAACCTTGAATCCTAAATCTGCTAAGCCAACACGGATTTTCCGCATCACCCCAAACATTTCTCAGGTCGAAAGCGCAGTGGTGATTGATTCCATTTATGACCAGGTCCTGGATTTATTCGGTGAACCAGTACCACCAAAATACCGGCAACAGCATCTAGACAGTCAACTGCGCAATGGGGAAATTTCCGTGCGGCAGTTTGTTAAAGCCTTGGCGAGTAGTAACACCTATAGTCAGCGGTTTTACCAGGCTTATCCCCCTGCGAAAGTAGTTGAGTTATTGTTCCGGCACTTACTCGGACGTACCCCTAACACTCACGGTGAGGTTCAAACCTACCAGCAGCTGTTGGCGGGACAGGGTCTAGAAGCTGCAGTAACCGCTATGGTTGATAGTTCAGAATACTCCCGCTTCTTTGGTGAAGACTTAGTCCCCTATCAGCGGGTTAGTCAGGGAGTCTGAATTATGAAGGTTGGAGGTTGAACGCGATCGCGTGGCCTATTGGCCAAGGTTTGAAGGTTGAAGGTTGAAGGTTGAAGGTTGAAGGTTGAAGGTTGAAGGTTAAAAATTAAAGGTTGAAGGTTGAAGGTTGAAAATTAAAGGTTTGGAGGTTTGGAGGTTTAAAGGCTGTCGGTAGGTTGGACTAGGCTTAAAGGTTCAACTTTCAACCCCCAAACCTGATCAAGCCGGAATAGCAACCCCAAACTAAAATTACTTTGCCATCACTGAGGTACAGTCAATTTTCGCAACCCCTACTCCCTACTCCCTACTCCCTACTCCCTACTCCCTTAACTAAGGCCACTAACCTGTAACTCACCCTTCATAACTTCGTACTTTATTAGGGAAAATGTTACGATGTGTTGCGAAGCTAGGAAAAATGTCAACAATCTGTAGCAAAATATTCCCGGAAGCTAGGTTTATGATTAACCTGCTTTGATTAAGGCTTTGATTAAGGTCTTTAATTTAGGCGGGGTTAGCCAAACCAACTTTTGCTGGGACGTGCGTTGGCGCTCTGTGCTGACGGCGTATCGAGAACGGCGATTTACCCGGCACATTGCGGGTAACTGCAATGCGACAGAAGCTCTAATTACACCGCAAGGTTAGTTAGAGAGCGTTCATTCTTGGAAATGCCGGTTTAAACAAACCTGGTGATATTTTTTTCTGGAGGAATCCATCTATGAGTATTGTCACGAAATCCATCGTGAATGCAGATGCTGAGGCTCGCTATCTGAGCCCTAGTGAATTAGACGGTATCAAAAGCTTTGTTACTTCTGGTGAGCAGCGCTTACGTATCGCTCAAACCTTAACAGGCTCCCGTGAGACAATTGTTAAGCAAGCTGGAGACCAACTATTCCAAAAGCGTCCAGATGTTGTCTCTCCTGGTGGTAACGCCTACGGTCCAGAAATGACCGCTACTTGCCTGCGGGACATGGATTACTACCTACGCTTGATTACCTACGGTATTGTTGCTGGTGATACCACACCAATTGAGGAAATTGGTCTAGTAGGTGCTAAGGAAATGTACAAGTCTTTAGGTACCTCCATTGATGCTGTTGCTGAAAGCGTCCGTTGCATGAAGGGTATCGCTACTGGCATGATGTCTGGGGACGATGCTGCTGAAGCTGGCTCTTACTTCGACTATGTGATTGGTGGATTGTTGTAGGGCAATAAATACCCCTTTGCCTAGTGTTCTGATGATGGCATAGTCTGTCTGTAGAACCGATAATCACAACTTGAGTTAAATAAGGAAATAGAATCATGCAAGACGCAATTACTGCTGTTATCAACTCTGCGGACGTCCAAGGTAAATATCTAGACGACTCCGCTATGGAAAAGCTCAAAGGCTATTTCCAAACTGGTGAGCTGCGGGTACGTGCAGCAACTGCCATTAGTGCTAATGCTGCTACCATCGTTAAGGAAGCAGTTGCTAAGACCCTGTTGTATTCCGACAGCACTCGTCCTGGTGGCAATATGTACACCACTCGCCGCTACGCAGCTTGTATCCGTGACATGGATTACTTCTTGCGTTATGCTACCTATGCGATGTTGGCCGGTGACCCATCTATCCTTGATGAGCGCGTACTCAATGGCTTGAAGGAAACCTACAACTCCCTTGGTGTTCCCATTGGCAATACCACCAATTCCATCCAAGGCATGAAGGAAGTTACCGCTAGCTTAGTTGGTCCTGATGCTGGTAAGGAAATGGGTGTATACTTTGACTACATCTGCTCTGGCTTAAGCTAACTTAGCTAGCGTTGATGGAATTCGCCAGCCTGTAGTTGTCTGTGTAATTAAGGTCTGGGAAGTTGATTGTGAGTGCTAGCTTGTTAAAGGCGAATCTGGCTCACGTAAGTCAAGCAGAGGAGTTTTGACAGTCTAGTATTGACAATTAACTCCCAGACTTTGGAATAGTTGAGATATTTGATTAACCAATTTATTCCCTCGCTATAGGCGCTAGGGAGTTTTTTAGACATCTTGGAATCAAACCAGAATTAAAATTTTCTTGAATTTTACTAGGAGAAATAAGCTCATGCGGATGTTTGAAGTAACTGCTTGTGTGCCAAGCCCAAGCCGAATTAGGACACAACGGGAGTTACAGAATACTTTTTTTACCAAGCTCGTTTCCTACGAGAACTGGTTCCGTGAGCAGCAGCGCATCCAGAAAATGGGTGGCAAAATTATTAAAGTTAAGCTGGCAACTGGTAAGCAAGGTACAAACACCGGTTTGTAAGGATTTTTCGATAATAGCTGTTTATCAAAAAAAAAATTTCAGGGGGTCTACTAAGACCCCTTTGTGATTTTTGGTTCAAAATGGGGGGATGGAAACATAGGCAAGAGAGGGAAGATATATCATTTATCAATATGGAATAGGCAAGAGGCAAGAGGCTTGCATACAAAAGGCAACAGTAGAAAACTATTGTGTATCTCATTACTATGAGAAACGCTATAAGCAAGACATCGAAGATAGAGACATGGAAGATAAGGGACAGAGAAGGCAGGGAGGATAGAAAACACGTTACTCTTATATGCTTGTTTCTCCCCCTTCAACCTAACCGACACCGAATCCCCTTGGGCGAACAACCACATAACCAAATAACCTTGGCCTTGGCCTATTGGCCACGCTACGCGAATGGCCACGTGATCGCGTTCAACCACATAACCTTCAACCACATAACCTTCAACCACATAACCTTCAACCACATAACCTTCAACCACATAACCTTCAACCACATAACCTTGGCCTTGGCCTATTGGCCACGCTACGCGAATGGCCACGCGATCGCTGAAAGCGGGACTTCGTCCATCGCGTTCAACCACATAACCTTTAACCAACCTGATGAAACGTGGCTCTACGTAACCTGATTCTATTATTTAACCCCTCTACTACAGACTGGGCAGTTACTGCTCGGTTACTGAAGTGGTTAACGTTTCTATGGCTGTTGATCGGAATAGTAATTCTGTTCTCAGCTTCTTATGCGATCGCAGATGTCGAGTTAGGGGATGGGACATACTACGTCAAGCGACAGCTGATCTGGGTAGTCTTGGGTTTAGTGGGATTTAACCTATTGGTGCGATCACCGTTGCGTTATTTGCTAAAAATCAGCCATTGGTTGGTCTTGGTGCTCTTGGTGCTGCTCTTATTGACGTTAATTCCTGGTGTGGGAACAACGGTTAATGGGGCAACTCGCTGGGTATCTGTGGGTTCGGTTCCCCTACAACCGTCGGAGTTGATGAAGCCGTTTCTAGTGTTACAAGCGGCTCGGGTATTTGGGCAGTGGGACCGGCTTCAGTGGCGGACCCGTTTGACGTGGCTGGGGATTTTTATGGTGGTGTTGCTCGGAATTTTGTTACAGCCTAATCTGAGTACAACAGCACTTTGTGGGATGACCTTGTGGCTAGTTGCTCTAGCGGCAGGGTTACCGTTTTATTACTTGGGAGGTACAGCATTTGGTGGTGTTCTGCTGGCAGTACTCAGTATCAGCATCAAGGATTACCAGCGGCGTCGGGTGATGTCATTCCTAAATCCTTGGGCTGATCCGATGCGAGATGGATACCAATTGGTTCAAAGTCTTCTAGCTATTGGCTCGGGTGGTACTTGGGGGTCTGGTTTTGGGTTATCCCAACAAAAGTTATTCTATTTACCGATTCAACACACTGATTTTATCTTTTCTGTCTTTGCTGAAGAATTTGGCTTTGCTGGCAGTATAGCGCTAATGTTTTTGTTGATGACATACATGACCCTAGCGGTGATTGTAGCTATCAAGGCAAGAAACCGAGTCTATCAGTTAATCGCGATTGGGGCAATGCTGTTTATTGTCGGACAGTCTCTGTTAAATATTGGTGTTGCTTCTGGGGCTCTTCCCACTACTGGTTTACCCTTCCCATTCTTTAGTTATGGGGGAAGTTCGATGATTTCCAGTTTGTGTTCGGCTGGGTTGTTGATTCGGGTGGCACGAGAGAGTAGTGAGGCAAAAGTTGTGTCTATACAAAGTCGCCGCCAGTCGATAGCAGAACGAAGGCAAAGAAGGCACAAGGTAAAAGCCAAAAGGTAAAAGTGACCAATATAGTTTTTTAAATCTGCTGAGGTACAGAGTTTATGGTTTTAGGGAACAGGGAATAGGGAACAGGGAATAGGGAACAGGGAACAGGGGACAGGGAACAGGGAACAGGGAAAAGGGAAGAGTAACCCACCCCTAACCCCTCCCAGGAGGGGAAGAGAGAACAGGGCAAAATTATGTGTACCTCATTAGGTGAAAAACAGCTAGACAGACTAGTAATTTTTTTTTCAGGGCATTCCGACTCCCGACTCCCGACTCCCGACTCCCGACTCCCGACTCCCGACTCCCGACTCCCGACTCCCGACTCCCGACTCCCGACTCACTACTCCCTATTTCTAGCTATGTCTAGGTTTTTAGCAGATACCAAAACTCCAACGGAAAACCAT
>NZ_JAAHHM010000162.1:0-12813 GCF_010692445.1 Moorena sp. SIO3E8
TGTCAACTTGGTGCCCATCAGTGAAACTGAGAGTATGCGATCGCAAAATCCCAACCAAGAGCCATTAGGAACACCGATTTTACAAAAGCTCAAAGTGTTTAGTTGATTTTTAAAAGTTTAAAGTTAAAAGTTTAAACCTTTCCTTCTTATCTTAATTGCGCTCTCCTAGAGTTTCCCAAACACCTGCCTCACCAAGGGTGATTGGAGTCTGGGTTTGTGTCTGGGAAAAATTTGAGATAGACATAAACGGCACTAAGCCCATCACCAAGGAGCACAAAACTATCAGCATAGTCATCCTGACTGGATGCTGCCAGTGTGTAGTTACAACATGAGACTGGGTTGTGCTGCTAAGCTCTTGCATGCTCATGACTAAAACCTCAGAATAGATGTGTACGAATATAGGGATAGTTCACTGTTGTCTTTGAGGATGCAGTGCATTGTTCCTATTCATGCCAAGTTGCAGGGACAGTCGGCAACTTGGTATTTTTTTATGCACTAAAATCCTTTACATTTTGAATCATACAAAAATTTTTGGAAAAAGTAGCTAGATTTACCAAATAAAAACACAAAAAGTAACATTAGTTACTGAATTTAATTAATTTTTGTGAAATACAGTAAGTTATGAGGTTTTTAGGCATAGACCTTGGCTGGACTTCTGGAGCAACTGGTCTTTGTTGCTTAGATTGGTTTGACGGCACCCTAAACCTGCTAGATTTAGACCGGAAACAGTCAATAACAGATATCCTGAACTGGATAGACCATTGGTCACCATCTCCAGAACCCGCCATGGTAGCAGTAGACGCTCCTACCCTGATTCCCAACCCTACAGGAATGCGTCTACCGGATAGACTGACCCATAAATACTTTGGTCGCTATCATGCTGGGTGCTATCCCGCCAACCTTCAACGCCCCTTCGCCCAGCGCACTGTAGAATTTGGTCTGAGCCTAGAACAAAGGCAATTTATCCATGCCCCAACTATCACTCCGCAAAAACTAGGGCGCTACCAAATCGAAGTCTTCCCCCATCCCGCCATCGTTGAGCTATTCAACCTCAATCGCATTCTCAAATACAAAAAAGGGAAACTAAGGGAAAGACATGCTGAACTAATCAAACTTCGGCAATATATTCTCGATACCCTACCCACCCTTACCCCTGCTCTCAACTCCCTCTCATCCTCGCCCCTGACTTCTAGTCTTTGCAGTTCGTTTTTCCCCCACATCCCCACTACCGGCAAAGCCCTCAAAGCTGCTGAAGACCAGCTTGATAGTATCATCTGCGCTTATGTAGCAGCCTACTGGTGGTATTGGGGAACTGAATCTAATTGGGTATTAGGAGATGTAACAACTGGGTATATTATTACCCCCTGTCGAAACGGAAAAGACTGATCAACTCTCAAGGCACGCACTATGGCAAAATAGTAATCGTCGAGAAAAATCAACCATAACAATAAAGTAATCCCAGTGAGTCCTACTGCCCAAGCGCCCAAGACTACTCGCCGCCTAGTGTTTCCTTTCACCGCCATTGTCGGTCAGGAAGAAATGAAACTGGCATTGCTCCTAAATGTGATCGATCCCAAGATTGGGGGAGTAATGATCATGGGCGATCGCGGCACAGGCAAATCTACTACTATTCGTGCCTTAGCTGATTTATTACCAGAAATCGATGTAGTTGCTGAAGACCCTTTCAACAGTGACCCTCAGGAACCTGACTGGATGGGCAATGGTAATGGAGCAGCTGCATCTAGGACAACGGTCAAGAAAAAAGTTCCCATGATAGATTTACCCTTAGGGGCAACCGAAGACCGGGTTTGTGGCACCATCGATATAGAAAAAGCATTATCTGAAGGGGTTAAAGCGTTTGAACCAGGACTTCTGGCTAAAGCTAATCGAGGCATCCTCTATGTCGATGAGGTTAATCTGCTAGATGACCACCTGGTGGATGTACTCCTAGACTCCGCTGCTAGTGGTTGGAATACTGTAGAACGGGAAGGCATATCCATTCGCCACCCTGCTCGCTTTGTATTAGTAGGTTCTGGTAACCCAGAAGAAGGAGAATTACGACCCCAGTTACTAGACCGCTTTGGGATGCACGCGGAAATCCGTACAGTCAAAGAACCAGTGCTGCGAGTCAAAATTGTGGAAGAACGGGGAGAGTTTGATCAAAATCCCAACCAATATATTGAACAGCACCAAACTGAGCAAGAAGCGTTACAGAAACAGATAGTAATGGCTCAAGAGCGACTTGCTGAAGTAGAAATGGACTACGACTTTCGGGTGAATATTTCAGAAGTTTGCTCAGAACTGGATGTGGATGGACTCAGGGGTGATATTGTAACTAATCGTGCGGCTAAGGCTCTGGCTGCATTTGAAGGACGAACTGAAGTTACAGTGGATGATATCCGCCGGGTGATTACCTTATGTTTACGGCACCGCTTGCGTAAAGACCCCCTGGAGTCGATTGATTCAGGATATAAGGTGCTGAAATCTTTTAACCGTGTTTTTGGGGTTGAAGCAGGTGAAGAAGATTGAGTTACTGTAGCGCTACCCTTTTTAAAATAATTTTTCTTTCTCGCATAAATAGTTAACTCAAGGCTGATAACTAATAGAGAGCAATCCTAATTAGCAATCCTAATTCCCATTAAATAGGATTGCAGTTACCTATTGCTGTCACAAATATTGACTATTGCGACAGCTAGATTTTTTAGCCATCTGCTGTCAATTGTGCTCATTGTGATCGTAAGTATTCAGCGTTTAGCGTTTAGCTTTCAGCTACTCCTAGTCAGGATAATCCTAAATACTTACGTTTGCTTTTATCCGTGAGGTAACTATGAAAGGAATAGCGAGTAGCTTTAGCTGGTTGCTAGCGACACTACACTTCACCGGAACTATCAGTGCTGTTTCGGTGCAAGCACAAGTCAGTAGACCAATGTCTAACCACACTGGCTCCAATGCTCTTACTCAAACTATTGCTCAATCACCAGCTGTTAATCCCCCCAACTTTGGACAAGCCCTGGATAATAACCAAGTAGTAAAAGCAGTACCTTTAATTGAACAAACTTGGGAAAAACAATATCAGCACCACCTCGACATCAATTTTCCTGAGCAATCCATCACTGTAAAAGAAATTGCTAATACTCTTGGCAAAATCACCAATCAAACTGGTCAAAAGCCTGGTCTTATCTACATGCTTCCGCGATCGCACCAACTAGAACTGGTATTAATTACACCAGAAGGTAAGCCCATTCACAAGCGTGTCTCCGCAGCCAATAAGCAAGCTCTGTTGAGTCTAGTGCAAGAGTTTATCCAAACTATTACTCATCCTATGCGTAGACACACTAAAGATTATCTACCAGTAGCTCAGCAACTCTATCAGTGGATGATTGAGCCAGTGGAACCATACCTTAAAACTCAAGGTATCGATAATCTAATTTTTTGCCTAGGTGGAGGGTTACGTCACCTGCCCTTTGCTGCTTTACATGATGGCCAAGAGTTTCTGGTTCAGAAGTATAGCTTAGCACTTATTCCGGCCTTCAAATTAACAGATACTGTCTATAGTGATCTGAAAAATTCCCAAGTTTTGGCTATGGGAGCATCAGAATTTAATGATCACAATCCCTTACCTGCTGTGCCGGTAGAGTTATCTGTTATCACCCAATATCCCTGGCAAGGAAAATCTTTCCTCAATAAAGATTTTACCCTAACTAATCTACAGTGGCAACTGGGATATCATAAGAATTTTCAAATCCTGCACCTGGCAACTCATTCAGACTTCCAGGCGGGAAAACCAAGCAAGTCTTATATTCAGTTTTGGAATAGTAAACTTACTTTAGATACATTCGCTCAATTACGTTGGCACTCACCAGCGGTAGAATTATTGGTGCTGAGTGCTTGTCAAACTGCCATCGGGGATAAAGAGGCTGAGTTAGGCTTTGCGGGATTAGCGGTTCGCGCCAATGTCAAGTCAGCAGTAGCTAGTTTGTGGTCTGTCAGCGATGGTGGAACCCTAGTGCTGATGAATGAATTTTACCAGTCTCTTAAAACTGTACCAATTAAGGCTGAAGCGTTGCGACAAGCTCAGATTGGGATGTTGAAACAAAAGGTAAGTTTGGCTAGTGTTACTGATCGACCAAATGTATCGTTACCTCCAGAACTAGCATCTCTGAACTATGAAGATTTATCCCATCCCTATTATTGGGCGGCTTTTACTGTAGTTGGTAATCCTTGGTAATAGCTTGCTGTTAGATCAGCTATCAGCTATCAGCTATCAGCTATCAGTTATCAGCTATCAGCTATCAGCTATCAGCTATCAGTTATCAGCCATCAGCCTATGCGCTACGCGCACGCTACGCGAACAGCCATCAGCCTATGCGCTACGCGCACGCTACGCGAACAGCTATCAGCTATCAGCTGACCACTGACTGCTGACTGCTGATAGCTGATGGCTATTACAACCAATTCCCTACCATGATATAAGCAGCCCAGTAATAAGGGTGTTCATAGTTTGGGTTTTGTAAAATTGATTTTTGGGCGCGATTGAGGGCTTCAGCTTTTGAGATTGATTTGTCAGTAAGTTCCTGGTAAAATCGATTCATTAACGCCGCTGTGGCTTCATCATTAACTGCCCAAATAGTAGCGAGGGTACTACGTGCTCCTGCTTCTATAGCTACACCAGCTATACCCAGAGCCGCTCTCTTGTCCCCAGTTGCTGTTTCGCATGCACTCAGCACGAGTAATTCGATCGGAGTGGGTTGGCGTAGGTCTGTTGTTTGTAATAAATCCTTCAACTCAGTAACATTTATCTTACTATCCCAGGTCAGAATGAACGTCTTCTCAGCTTTAGAGCTAAATTCACCATGGGAGGCAATGTGTACTACTGGAAAAGGAGCTGCTTCAACAGAATTTTCAAAGTTGGTTTCAGTAAAGTCCTGATTGAGGAGGATTTCACTAGGAACTTGAGCCTTAATTTTCTCTAGCTCTACTTCTACAAATGGCAAAGGATTATATCCCTGACGGGATTCAGATAACCCAGCCGTTAGCACTCTGATATCTTCCCTTGCTAAGCGCTGGGGATTCATTAAATCTAGTCCAGGGGTTAGCGCTATACTATACTTTTCGACTAAATACTGCTCACCGTCGTGAAGTGCTGCCATGGGAATATTGCGCAAAGCTCCATCAAGCACAAATACTAGGGTGTCTACTTGAGAGTTAGCTAAATCCTCTTCAATCGGTCGGATTATCCAATTGTATACCTGCTGCGACATTGGTAAAAATTTCCGTCGATGAAGCTGGGGTAGGAAGTGATGCAGTTCTTCCAGAGTAGATTCAATTTGGTCTTGGGGAAGCGCTGTTCTATAGTGACGCAGTTTTTGTTGGGGTAAGCGGATAATAATATCCACGCTTTCTGGCAGTATGATAGGATAAATTAATGCTGCTTTCGTATCAGCTTGATCGATGACTTGATCAATGACTACAGGAGTAGCATTTAAGCAGGCTGAGCGAAAATAGTTATCTAGTTCAGCTAACTGTAGTGACTCAATGATCTCACGCGCTTTTTCCAAGTTCTCGGGATTAGAATTTCTGCTGTCTGATTGGAGCAGTAATTGCACGAATTCTCGATAGACTGGCTCTACACTTTCTCGAAAGGTAAACCTTACCTGTTGGTTAACAGCTACTAGGTCACTCCGTATAGACTTGAGAGTATTAACTGCTTCGGTGTAAGCTGCGATCGCATTTTCCTCTTCCCCAAGCCCTGTCGAAATACGTCCCAGTTGCCATTGCCAGCGATAGCTAATATCCGGAGCATTGACTTCCTGAGCTAGCTTTAAGGCTTGTTGAGTCAGGTCTTGAGACTCTGGCAACTGCTGATTCTCCTCATACAGTTGACCTAGAGTACCAATAGCATAAGCTTCAGCTCGCTTATCTCCCAATGTTTTAGCCTGTTGTGCCGCAGTAGCTAGGATTTTAGCAATTTCATAAGAAGGCTGAACGGCAATTTTAACCGAAGGCTGAAGTCTCTTGGCTAAAGTCTGAACATATCCTTCATCCTTGATACTTCTAACTTCATCCTTCATTAGGCTTTGAGCAAAATTAATCCTCACATAGATACTGCGGCGGCTCAGAGGTAAGGATTCCAGTTGGGGCAGGATTTGAGGGATTAGTGCTTGTGCTTCCTTTATCCTTTTAGTATCAATCAATAAGCTCAGTTGATTTAATTGGGCTTCAAGCTTAGTGATTGGATCTAATGACTCATCGAATGCTTGTTGATAGTAGTCAAATGCTTGTTGATAGTAGTCAATAGCCTCGTCTAATTCTTGCTGAGCCCGCGCTGTATCCCCTGAGCTAAGCTGAGCCTGCCCTGTATCCCCTGAGCTAAGCTGAGCCCGGGCTGTATTCCCTAAACTAAATAGTGTAGCGCTAATCTCTTGAGACGATGATAAGTTTCGGGCAATCTGTAAGCTTTTTTCTAAGGTTTTCCGGGATTGGCTCAGCTGTCCTACTAATTGACGCATATTCCCAAGCGATCGCAACAAGACCGCTTTATTCAAAGAGTCAGGTTGAGCAATTAACGATTCCTCGACCTGATTGAGTAGATTCAACGCCCGCTTATACAGTCCTAAGTCTTGTAGGGCTTGCGCTATATTAATCCGACTGCGAATCTGACCAGCTTCATCCCCTAATTCACTATAAGTTAGCGCAGCTTGCTCCCAACTTTCCATTGCTGCTTGTGCGTCTGATGAACCAAGCTCAATACTTCCTTTGATCATTAGGGATTGCGCCAGCACTTGTAAGTATGCTGTAGACTTATCACTCGGTTTTATATAGCGCAATAGTTTTTCACTATTAGCGATCGCATTCTTGGCTTGAGTCCATAATCCCAGTTGCTGATAAGCCAACGAGAGATTACTCAACACCATCGCTTCTGATAGCTGATCTCCCTGATTTTGATTACTCTCAAGAGCTTGTTCTAAAACATCTACTGCTTCGGCGAATCTACCTGAATCGTAGAGACCTTGCCCCTGTTTAAGTAAGGTGGAAAGTTTAAGCTGATCAGGTTGAACGTTATCAGGTTTAAGGTTATTTGGTTGAAGGTTATTTGGTTGAAGGTTATTTGGTTGAAGGTTATTTGGTTGAAGGTTATTTGGTTGTTCGCGTAGGGTGGCCTTTTGGCCAAGATTAGCAGCTTTAAGGTTATTAGGTTTTAGGTTATTAGGTTTAAGAGCAATATCCCCTTCAACCTTCAACCCTTCAACCTTTAACCTTCCAACCTTCAACCTTCCAACCTTCAACCCTTGGCCAGAAGGCCACGCTTCGCGAACAACTTTCAACCCTTGGCCAGAAGGCCACGCTTCGCGAACAACCTTCAACCTTTCAACTTTCAACGTTTGTGGGACTTTCGCTAAAACCGGAGGGACTAAATTGCACAGTAATGCTGTTAACAGAGCGATCAGAGGCAACCTTATCCACCTCCTTATCCTCAACCCTAAGGATTTTCGATTTGCTCTAGCTATGTCACTATAATGTGTTGTTAGTTCAGCTATCAACCTAAGAGGTCTTTTTAGATTGTCCCACAAAACTCCAGATATCTTTCCCTTCCTGGGAGGGGTTAGGGGTGGGTGCCTCTTGCCTTTTGCCTCTTGCCTTTTGCCTCTTGCCAAAATAAGTGTATTTACAACCGAGAGCAAAACGGTATATATCCTTTTTTTGACCATTGTCTTTTTTTCCGATTACTGCATCTGATAACTATGATCATAAGCGCTATATTAATAGCAATTTTTAATTGTTAATTTTTAATTGTTAATTTTTATTTCTTTGATCAAAATGGTCTAAAAATCACCGAAAAATAGAAGCCATCTTCCTGTAAGGTTCTATCCCTAGTGTCAACAGGCACTAACTGCAAGCCCCAGCCGACATTAGCCTCTAGGAAATTTCCTTGCTGCCATCGCAAACCGAGACCAAGGGATGCGATCGTATTATCATCAATATCATTTTCATCTTCTTTATTCCAGCCAGTACCAAAATCAAGAAAAGGAGTCAACTGCACCAGAGTTCCGCTATCAGGATTCTGAATAATTGGCAGACGCAGCTCCGCAGAAATAAATGCACCATTGTCCGATAGAATCAGATCCTGGCGATAGCCCCGCACACTCTCTAAACCGCCAATCCCTATCTGTTCTAATGGTACCAAGCTTCGGTCTGCTAGTTGCACATCCCCTCGGATTAATAAGATAGTGTTTGGTGCCAGTAGCCTTACCCATTGGCCTTGACCACGCCAAGCGAAGAAATTGCTATCTGGTTCACCCCTACCGCTATTAATAGTAGTATCTCCTGAACTAATCCCGATACTGAACTGGGAACGAGCTGCTAAAACTTGTTGCTCACTGCGCTTAGTCCACTCTTGGAATAACCGGATGGCATTAATCCGGGTACGGCCTTCATCATCAGCTCCTGCTGATAAAGGAAAGGGGGTATCTAAGATGGATGTTTCGCTTTCCTGGCGTGAGCCTATTATACCAATAGCTACTTCTTCAGTAGGAGTTTGGAATACAGGCTGGCGAAGGGTTATTTCATAAAAGCGTGATTCTGAGTCAATATCTATATCATCAAAAGGAGGCTCAATTACTTCACTAGAGGTTGTCCCATAGGCGAGGCGCAGGGTACCATTACGGGGATTAATCGGTAGGGTGTAGCTAACATCAAAGGTATCACTACCATCAGTGTTGGTGTAGTTGAATTCTAAGGCATCTCCCAATCCCAGTAAATTGCCTTCTCGAATTTTGGGACGACGCCGAAAGCTTCCTACACTCGGAGAGCGTCCATTATCTAATGTTATTTGGGTGCTAAAGGTATCCGCTTCAGTTACTGTTACTTCTAGCAAACTCTCCCCAGGCTCAACACCCGCCGACAGTTCAGCTGAGATGTTGGCAATTAAAGGGTCAAGTCGCAGCATTTGTAAGGCTTGTAGTAAGTGCCTTACATTCAGAGGCTTCTTGGTAGCGATCGCAAGACGGCTTTTGATGTAATTAGAATTAAGCCGACTCAGACCCTTGACAATAATATCTTCTAATTCCCCTTCGATAATCTCAATGGTTACTATCCCATCTTCAAGTTGCTGAGGTGGGATATAGGCTCCAGAGTTAACGTATCCTTCATCATCATATAACTTGGTAATCTCAGACCTGATTTTAAATAATGTTGGGAAGGAGATGGGTTGATTGAGGAAACGATCGGTAATTTCCGCTAATTTTTCCTGGCTGAATACCGTTGAGCCAATAATATTAAACCGTTTAATGAAAATTTGTTTTGGAATGTCCTCCAGAATTTCATCCGGTAGATCAGGGCTAGGAGCAGATGGGTCAAGAAGTTCGTCCACAGGAGGAAGTTTCTGGGGAGGTTGGGGTTCTGGCGCTGGTTCCAGAGAGGGGGGTCTATCCGGCAGCCGATCCTCCGGCAGCTCTATACCCGGAGGTAGGTTTGGAGGTAGGGCTTGACTAATTTTTGCTGGGGCTGGAGGACTGAGGAGTGGGTTAATCCCCATGGTGTTGAAATTTCTTACAGTGTCGCTCCCTAAAACCTGATTATCCCCTTTGTTCAAGTTCTCTGGAATTAGCACTGGCTCCTGTGGTAATGAATCCTTTACGAAAATTAGACTCTGATCATTAACAGCAGCTCCAGCTTCTAACGGTTTTAAAATTAGGCTACTGACAACTGCTAATGCACCCAAGGTTAACAAAGATGAACTCCTGACTACCGCAACAAATCTAAACATTACTTACCATATCGTAAATGTTTTTAGTAGGTAATAACTATGATTAGCTTTCCTGGTGCTAGAGTGACAAATAAAACGAACAGTAGTCAAGAGTAAGAGAAGAAATTGACAATTAATGTAATATATCTGTAGATCTATCAGTATATCTAGGGATAACTTTTGCGTCCGCTGAATTTAACAAGTAAGTATATCTACGAATCATCTAGGGATAACTTTTGCGTCCGCTACTCTGAGTGAAGCATTTCTACTGTTTGATTTGAACAGTTTGCCAACAACATTAAACCAACTATACCAATGCTAAATGAATTGTGAGAATTTTTGTTCCCTTTTCCCTACTCCCTACTCCCTACTCCCTGTTCCCTTTGGTATACAGTAAACTTGACCGCAGTTGTCTACTTGCCAAATTTAAACCTACCCGTTCCTGTAGCCTGGCCTAAAGACCAAGAGAACGCCGAAGGCCAACACATATGAAGCTCCACCACCTGGCAAGCCGTTCGCGTAGCGTCGGGCTTCGCCCGAGGTGGTGGTGTCTTATGCTAACCTTGAACTACCGCTAGTCCACAGGTCACACAAGCAAGCCCAGCTTCTAGGCGGTCGTCCAGATCTTTTGCTGGAACGACCCTCGTTGCTATTTCTACGAACGAGTTTAAAAACACCTCTAGCACCGATATTGTAAGCTCCATTTAGATCAGCATTAAAGCACTTACCTGAGGCGAAGGTCGCTAGAGAGTATTTTTTTGAGTTTCTCTTTACTGTGCCAGAACCATCATAAGCAAGTTTCGAGGTATAAGCCGCTACGATTTCTACTACCTTGCCTCCTAATTCCGACCATTTCATTTCGGTGAAATTACGAATCTTAGCTTTTAGCCATCCATGGAATTTTTGTCGAAGGTTAGACCGTTTCTTTCCGCCTTTTGGCTTCCAGTCTTTAAGATTCTCAAACACGATGGCTAAGGCCGTAGGCCACGCTACGCGAACAGAGTTGAACTGCTTAGCAACCTCAACAATTCGCTTAGAGACAATGTGGCCTATCTGATGATTGATTCTTCGGCATTTTTCATAGGTTTTAGAACAGAATCCTTTGTGAAGTTTTCCGCCTTTACCCATGGTTTTGGACGCCCGCGTAGATACGGATTTCAGTCTTTTGTCTCGGCGGTCTATGTCTCTTCCGGGGTGAACGAATTCACGATGGATTACAGTGCCGCTATGAGTTACAACTGCTATCGTGGCTGTTGTGTTGATTCCCAAATCAACTGCTGTAACATTGGCCTCCGGTTTTCTTTTTTCTGGCTTGCAGGCAAATGGAACTGACAGGTAACACCCCCTGTTGTTAATCACTAGTGAAGGAGACATCATTTTATTGGACGTTACCAAGTGACGCTCTCTTAACCCAGTAATTTTAACGTCAGTCCAAACCCAATCAGAGCCGTTAAAGACCTTTATTTCTACCTTGTTAAATTCATGTAGTTTATAGCATTGCCCCTTGTAAAGAGAGGGATAACAACCGGTATTTGCATTTAATCTTGGAGGCTTAGCATCTTTCCTTTTTCTGCTTCCTGATTGCCAATCGTAATAACGAGTAACAAAACTGCTAACCTGACCAGCGGAGAATGCGATTCGGCGTAGCCGACGCTTCGCGAACGCAGCACGACGTAGATAGCTAGGAAATTTATAAAAGGCTTTATTGAATTGAGGGTATTTGATACTAGGACGTTTAGCTGTTTGATGCATTAACTTTTCGACAGCCGGAGTTAGTTGATCTGCCGTCAGTTCTCCCAGTTTAGACCAGTGAGTGTAAATAATACCAACTAAAAACTGACAAGCGTGGCGATATACCTTAACCGTTTTCCCTAGCAGCTCCTTTTGATCTGGGGTTGGGTTGAGTCGCCACTTATCAGTTCTTATAATTTTATTTGGCGTTTTCACTGGCTCAACAAAATCTTTTATAGTTAATATCTTAGCTTACAAAATACAAGACGACAATCGCTTATTAGTGTCCATTTTTTTGCAATTGTTATTGTCGCTCCTTAACCCCCACCTGAACGAGGTGGGGGAATGCGTCGCGTTTTTGTT
The DNA here is from genome assembly GCF_010692445.1 of Moorena sp. SIO3E8. NCBI lineage: Bacteria > Bacillati > Cyanobacteriota > Cyanophyceae > Coleofasciculales > Coleofasciculaceae > Moorena > Moorena sp. SIO3E8. The sequence goes on from NZ_JAAHHM010000162.1 coordinate 11,840, forward strand.
CAAGCAGCTTCCATCTGGGATGCCACAAGCTAATACCCATCCTGCAATTAACTAAACACTTTAGTGAGAATTTCGACAGAAGGGTCAACTTCTAGCCACACCGTAGCTCCACAATCCTTGGGAGAATTGGGTTGATAGACTAACCGAGATGGACCCTTGATTTCTACATAATGACCGTAGGTGTTGCGGTTGCCTTGTTTGACAGTGAGCACAGGATTGTAGGTGTCGTACTTTTTATTTTGTTTAATGACGTTCTGGTTGACGTGGATGTAACTCGCCACCTTCTGGAAACCTCTTCTCCAGGTTCCCTTGGGTCCACGGCGACCAGGACTGACCCTAGGCAAGCCGTTAAATAGGGGAATTTGCCAAAATCTGCCAACTTTTTGAGCGCCCTTAATTCTGCCATTTTTGAGAAGTTGCCGAACTCGTTGGACGCAAATCCCTAGAAGAAAAGCTGCTTGGGTAGTTCCGACGATCTTCGCTTGTTGGTTCATTTGTTGGTTCATCTTTTGTTCCCCTTTACTATCGCGCTAACCTTATATTTAAGCTAACACATTAATTTCAGGTTGTGTTATTTTTTTACAAAACTTTACTATTTATATAGCGCTAGTTTTTATACATGCTAAGGGATGTTTGGGTTGATTAAGTGATGAGCTTAAAATAGCGCTATACTTTAGCCAAATTTATCTAGCGCTAATTTTTTATGAGCTTTAAGGGATGTTTGGGTTGATTAAGTGATGAGCTTAAAATAGCGCTATACTTTAGCCAAATTTATCTAGCGCTAATTTTTTTTACCCGATTCCCGATTCCCGACTCCCGATTCCCGACTCCCGACTCCCGACTCCCGATTCCCGACTCCAGACTCCCGATTCCCGATTCCCCACTCCCGACTCCCGACTCCCGACTCCCGATTCCCGACTCCCCACTCCCGACTCCCCACTCCCGACTCCCCACTCCCGACCCCCGCGTACAAG
>NZ_JAAHHM010000163.1:0-12747 GCF_010692445.1 Moorena sp. SIO3E8
AATAGGAATGCGAGTTAAAATATCAGGCTCACAATGGAATATTGAAAATGTTCCTAAAATTCTTTCTTTACGCTGTGCTTACCTAAATGGGATGCTTTATTAATGATGTTTTTACAAAAATGAGATGCACCCCTTTACCTTCTTCCCAAACTACCCAACTGAGTCGTTCGGCTTTGGGAACTCCAAGCACTACAAATACATCCGGACCTCGAAAATCTTGATTCTTAATTTGTTCTGCACTGAAGTAAAGAAACATATTACCCCCAAAATAGCCATCCTCCCGCTGGGCTAACCAAGGGTATAACGGGTCAGTCAGCAATTCCATCTGAAGTTTATGTCGTTCCGTTTCCATAGGAATACCGTCATCACAAGGAAGTTCATATTGAGTTGGCGGTACAGGAGGAGTATTAGGCACAACAGCAGAGGTCATAGTTTTAGACATAGTGGTGGTATTTCCTACTCAAATTTAACGCCTATCGCTAAGGTATCGTTGAAACTCGCCAAAAAACCCAGCCGTTGGTTCTGTCTTTTTTGACCAAACTATGGTAATTGAGTTGCTACACTATAGCGGTTTTCAATTTGGTGAGGTACAACTTTTAGGGAACAGGGAACAGGGAACAGGGAACAGGGAGCAGGGAGCAGGGAGCAGGGAGCAGGGAGCAGGGAGCAGGGAGCAGGGAGCAGGGAGCAGGGAGCAGAGGGACTTTTGGCAACGTTACACAAGTTAATACTGTGAGGTTTATTTTTGTCCAGGTACCTACACTAGCTATTCTATTAGTAGTCAATTTTTAGAGGACAACATCGGAATAGTTTAGGGTCGCAAAGGTCAATCGCTAAAACAATTCTATAGCGTTAATTATAATTATAAAATACACTTAGGTTTCTACTCCCTACTCCCTACTCCCTACTCCCTACTCCCTACTCCCTACTCCCTACTCCCTACTCCCTACTCCCTACTCCCTACTCCCTACTCCCTACTCCCTACTCCCCACTCCCTTTCCTAAACAATCATGAGCACTTTAACCCTTGATCTCCAATCAATTAACCTTACCGACGAGCAATTTTTCCAGCTTTGTCAAGACAACGACGATTTAAAATTTGAACGCAATGCTAATGGAGATTTAATTATTATGTCACCTACTGGCGGCAGCACAGGAAACCGTAATCTAGAAATAGGCTACCAACTTCAAGCCTGGAGTCGTCAAAACAAGTTGGGAATTGCTTTCGATTCCTCCACTGGTTTTAAACTCCCCAATGGTGCCGACCGTTCTCCCGATGCTTCTTGGATACCCTTAGCACGCTGGAATAGTTTAACTCCTCAACAGCAAGAGAAATTTTTGCCCCTATGTCCTGACTTTGTGATTGAATTACGTTCGCCCAGTGATACCTTAATAGCAATTCGCAAAAAAATGGAAGAATACCGAAACAATGGCACTCGTTTAGGTTGGTTGATTAATCGTAAAGAGCGACAAGTGGAAATTTATCGACCAAGTAAAGATGTTGACGTTTTAGAGTCTCCCACTAGTTTATCGGGAGAAGAGGTTTTGCCTGGTTTTGTGCTGTATCTTGATTTAATTTGGTGAAGGTTTCTAAGCAGTCAGCGGTCAGAGGATATCTGAAAAGTTTTTTGATACTGAATTTTGCCCCCCTAGCCCCCCAACTTTGGGGGAAGAGTCCATTTGCTTCTACAAGTCCCCCAAAATTGGGGGACCAACGGGGGCTTGGATGTAGCAAATGGGACTTCTCAGACAACCTCTCAGCGGTCAGTAGTCAGCGGTCAGCGGTCAGCGGTCAGCTATCTTGCTTTAAACCTGTATGGTCTTTTTTTTTATTTCCAATAAAACTCCGGATATCTTTTGCATTTTGCCTCTTGCCTCTTGCATTTTTCGGCAATCGATGACTTGACAACCCAGATACAAAAGCTGATTGCTGAAAGCTGATTGCTGAAAGCTGATTGCTTCCCTAGAAACAAGAGACTGAAAAAATTTTTGTTTGTTGACAATTATTGATGATTTTGTTAACGTATCCAGGGAATTACGATGTAAGCAGTCAGTAGTCAGCGGTCAGCTTATTTTATTCAAAAGCACCGATAAGTAGCGTGGCGACAAGCCTTTGGCTGTGCCCGTAGCCCATCAGCTGATACCTGACGGCTAATAGCTGATAGCTGATAGCTGATAGCTGACGGCTGATAGCTGACGGCTGATAGCTGATAGCTTACATTACGATTCACTCAATCCTGGAAACGGGAGTCAAACAACGAAACAAATAGTGGAATAAGCTTATGGCGCTAGTTGTCCAAAAATACGGTGGTACCTCGGTGGGCTCTGTGGAACGCATACAAGCCGTTGCCCAGCGAATTCTCAAAACAGTGCAACAGGACAATTCCGTGGTAGTGGTGGTGTCGGCTATGGGTAAGACTACCGATGGTTTGGTACAACTAGCGAAAGCCATATCCTCTAATCCCTGTCGTCGGGAAATGGATATGTTGCTATCCACCGGTGAGCAAGTGTCCATTGCTCTATTATCCATGGCCCTACAGGAATTAGAGCAACCAGCTATTTCCCTCACTGGCGCTCAAGTGGGTATTGTAACAGAAGCTAAACACAGTAGCGCTAGGATTCTGCAAATCGAAACCGAGCGGCTGGAGCGATGTTTGAAGGACGGGAAAGTTGTAGTCGTTGCTGGTTTCCAGGGCATCACCAGCACTGATGAGTTAGAAATCACTACCCTAGGTCGGGGTGGCTCTGATACTTCAGCCGTAGCCCTAGCCGCAGCACTGGGGGCATCTCGGTGTGAGATTTATACCGATGTACCGGGGATTTTAACCACTGACCCCCGGATTGTACCGGATGCTCAACTGATGCCGGAAATTACTGCTGATGAAATGCTGGAATTAGCTAGCTTAGGGGCAAAAGTCCTCCATCCCCGTGCCGTAGAAATTGCACGCAACTATGGTTTAACCTTAGTGGTACTATCCAGCTGGAGCGATGAGCCTGGAACTAGAGTAATTTCCCCAACCTCTCCCCCCCGTTCCTTAGAGGGGTTGGAAATTGCTCGACCAGTCAATACCGTAGAATATGACACCGACCAGGCAAAAATAGCCCTATTACGAGTGCCCGATTCCCCTGGTGTAGCAGCACGGTTGTTTGGTGAAATTGCAGTTCAAGACCTAGATGTAGATTTAATTATCCAGTCCATTCACGAACAGAATACTAATGATATTGCCTTTACCGTCAATACCCCTATGATCAATCGAGCGGAAGCAGTAGCCGAAGCCATTGCTCCCGCCCTGCGTCGCCAAACCACCCCCGATACCCAAGAAGCAGAAGTAATGGTCGGTAGGGATATTGCTAAAGTCTCGATCACTGGGGCAGGGATGATTGGACGTCCTGGGGTTGCAGCTCAGATGTTCCAGGCTTTAGCCGATGCCGGTGTCAACATTGAGATGATTTCCACCTCCGAAATCAAAGTCAGCTGTGTGATTGATGCTGTCGAATGCGATCGCGCGATCGCGGCCTTGTGTAACTGTTTCGATATCAACAATACCCCCATTCATCTACCCATTGCTGATCAAGCAGCAGATAGTGACCACTCCAGCGAGATCACCCATCCCCCCGTTCGAGGTGTAGCCCTAGACATCAAGCAAGCCCGTCTAGCCATTCGTCAAATTCCCGATCGTCCAGGCATGGCAGCCAAGATATTTGGAACCTTGGCAGAGCACAATATTAGTATTGATATGATTATCCAGTCCCAACGCTGTCGAATCATTAATGGAATTGCCACCAGGGATCTTGCCTTCACAGTACCTCAAGCCGAAGCAGAAATGGCTCAGAAAGCTCTACAACAGATCGCACCAGTGATTGGGTGTAGTGAAATTCTCCTGGATGCGGATATTGCAAAAGTCAGTATTGTCGGTGCTGGCATGGTTGGCCAACCAGGGATCGCAGCACAAATGTTTGCTGCCCTAGCCCAGGAACAAATCAATATTCAAATGATTGCCACCTCAGAAATTAAAATTAGCTGTGTTGTTGCCCAAGATCAAGGAGTGCGAGCATTGCAAGCTATTCATAAAGCCTTTGGTCTTGCTGGAAGCCAAAAAATCCAGGTTCCAGCTTAGGACTCTAGAGAGGGGGAAGTGTGGGAAGATAGGGGAGTGTGGGGAGATAGGGGGATAGGGAGATAGGGAGATAGGGGGATAGGGAGATAGGGGGATAGGGAGATAGGGAGATAGGGGGATAAACCAAAATTTCCTTTCTTGATGCAGTCGCTCATGGGGGGAACCCCCACTCGCGCTTTGCATCAAGACAATGACTAACAATTCGTGATTCGGATATGAGGGGATGTTTCGATAAATAGGCGCGAAAATCCTGACTATTTGCCTAAAATTATCCCCATCTCCCCATCTCCCCATTCCCCTCCTGGGAGGGGAATGGGGTGGGTCCCCATCTCCCCATCTCCCTATCTCCCCACACTTCCGAAAAACCTTATTTATTATTGGTAGATCCAGGCAAGAACTTTAATATGTCATTAAGAGCATCAGAGGAGTTGTTTCCAGGAGAGTTAACCTTAGGCACACCTGTTCCCGATGGCAGGGAAGGAATAAAGTCAATGGATTGACCTGAGGATCCTGGTAGAGTAGCTAGGGCTACGCGATCGCCTCCCACTTGTCGTAGCACATCCAATACCTGAACGACCTCGTTGTAACTAGCCTCCTTGGCAGCATAAAGAGCCATCAACCCATAAGGATTGGTTTGACGATATGCCTGCAGTTTCTTTTTGAACTGCTCTTGGGTTACTACTGGCTCCTGTTCAACATAGAGTTGACCAAATTCATTAAGGCTAACCATTAAGATTTGCCGTCCTTGAGGCTTAGCAGTACTTGCCTTAGGCAAATCCACGCTCAGGGCTTGCTGGCGAGATAAAGTAACAGCTGCCAAAATGAAAAAGGTCAGAATACAAAAAATCACATCAATCAGGGGAACAATCTCAACCCGAACCTCTTCCGGCGAGCTATCCATTCGCAGTCTTAGAGGACGGACTGCCATGGGGGAACGAGCTGAATCCTTTTTTTTATTCATAAATTTTTCCTGTGACTAAGAGCTTTCTTCTTGTTGTAACCAATCTTGTCGATAAAGCAATTCCAACTCGCTTCCAGCTTTGCGAAACACTTTAACTTGGTTAAACCAAAAAGCCTGAAATAGTCGATAGAAAGCCAGACTGATAATCGCCACAATCAAACCTGTAGCTGTGCTAATCAGTGATTCTCCAATCCCCTGAGTCACCCCATCGGTGGAAGCTGTGCCAAGGTCACTAATGCGAATGGAACCCAATGAATTAATCAAGCCCAACACTGTACCAAGTAATCCCAACAGTGGTGCTAGAGCAATCACAGCTTCCAGGAGTTTGTCTCCCCGTCGCATAGCAGCTAATTCATCATCCGCAGCCGACTCTAGAGCCAGTCGGAATACTTCTGGTTCAGGATTATTTAGTCGTAAAGGAGCATACAAATATCTACCGATGGGTTGTCGGCGTGACTCTAGGGCAATCTGTCTAGCAACATGCCAGCTACCAGCTGCTGCCTCTAGAACACGATTAACAATTATGCCTTCCCTCAACGCTATAGTTGCCCAAAACCAGATCCGTTCAAAGATTGTACCCATAGTCAGGATCGATAGAGCCAACAGAGGCCACATGGCGATCCCACCTTTTGCAATAAGTTCGACAATATCCACGACTTGCCCTTACTTCCAAATAACTCAGTGGTCTATCAATCTTCTATTGATTTTCAACCACTTGCCAAGAAACTGATCCTATTCTCCACAAGTTAACTGATTAGGTCAGGAAATTTACACTTGGACTTTAGCATATCCGGTACAGAGTGTCTTAGGTAGTGCGGGGAGTGTGGGGAGATAGGGAGAAACGGGAGATGGGGAGATGGGGAGAAACGGGAGATGGGGAGATGGGGAGATAGGGAAGAATTTCATTTCCATGGGGCTAAGGTCTGATCACGATAAGCAAATTCGATATTAGGTAAAGCCTCAATTTTTGGTTTCATGGTGGAATGGGCATCTTGCCCGTTTCATGGTGGAATGGGCATCTTGCCCGTTTCATGGTGGAATGGGCATCTTGCCCGTTTCAACTGCCTAAATTCTAGTAAAAACTCTAATCAAACGGGTGGTTATCCCCATAGTCGGTTTCTGGAAGAATCTGGCACTATAAATAGTAGCTATAGAGTATTGAGCCATTGTTTGGTACATCAGAGCCGGAGAGTTCCCCAGTCCGGTCTATAGGAAAAACCCCTTTTGTGGTTGCTTCTAATTGGAAGAAATCTTAACAAGTGTGGCCCTTGGGGATAACGAGTTTGGCTGGTCTCGGCTTATGAGCATTTAAAACCAGTCGTTTAAACCATTAGTTGGAGGTGTGGCTTTCCTACCCACGCAACTTGGTATGGGATGAGGTATTCAGCCGCAAATTTTGATGAACAATCCAATTCAATCTTTTTACAACTGGTATCGCAACACTATCCGCCATTCCAAGTACCGCTGGTGGATCATCTTGGGAACCCTAGTTTACTTTCTTAGCCCCATTGATATTTCCCCAGACTTTATTCCCATCATTGGGCAAATTGATGATATCGCAGTTATAACCCTGCTCGTTTCAGAGCTGTCTCAGTGGCTAATTGACTTTGCCAAAGCCCGCCAAAGCGAAAAGATTGCCAATGACTCTCAAGACCCTGAAGTCAAGACTGTGGATGTAGACTCTATTGGTGTCTAGTCAATGGTCTTGAGAGGATTTAGGCAGAAGTGATTATGTGAATCTACTTCTGCATTTTTTTGGCATTGCTGAATCTTCGCGCTGAATAGGAGTAGAGTGGGCATTCTGCCCGCCCGGAAATGAAACGGGCAAGATGCCCATTCCACAGGCGGCTCCCCGTTCTACCAAGATGCCGGAAAGTTGAAACAGCCAAGATGCCCATTCCACCAATATGCCAGGAAGGATACGGGCAAGATGCCCATTCCACGGACTTTTAGGGCGAACGACGGGACTCGAACCCGCGAGTGGTGGAACCACAATCCACTGCCTTAACCACTTGGCTACGCTCGCCATAATCTTACCGTTGTTGATTATAGCATCTTATTTGTTGGTTTATCAACAATCTCTGAAATTTTGATGGGTTTCTGCTCAGTCCGTCAGTCCTGTGGTTTGCTGACAATTGCTGCAATTGTCTTGCCCTCAAGGACTTCCATCACAGCTTTCGACGTTACCACTATTTTGCAGTTAATCTGGAACTCGAAGGCTTAATAGCCATCGTAATATATAATATATCGTTAAAAAATTCAGATGAAGATTTCACAGGTTGTCACCGCTGTTGGCACAATGGTGCTGGCGGTGGTGGGAGGCTCGATGGTGGTGACCAATCCTGGACAAGCTACCTATGAAGATTATGCGGTTGAGCAACTGAGCAAGTATCTAAAAGAAGAAGTTTGTCCCCAAGCTCCGGAAGCCCTAGACGGTTTCATCCGCCGTCAGTGTACCATACTGGTGGATACAGGACGACCCCAAATTAAGCAAGTTGTTGCCCAGACCACAAAGCGAGAAAATTTTTTGCTATTTAGTATTTACCGCACTGACCTGGATGTTGGTACGCTGATCCCTTCATACTCCTTTGAAACTGTTGGGATCTGTCAACAATTCTACCTTTACAAGGCTGATGAAAAATCATACTAAGGGTAGTTGTTAGATGGCGAGCACTGGTCTTTTTGTGGGGATGGTTACCTTAGACCTGGTATACCTCAGCAGCAACCTACCAAGCAGCAATGAAAAAATAACTGCCTCTGACTATACGGTAGCGGCTGGGGGACCAGCAACGAATGCAGCAGTAACGTTTAGCTATCTGGGGAATCTAGCTAAAATTCTAGGTGTGGTGGGAATTAATCCGATTACTCAGCTAATTCGCAGCGATTTGACCAGTCATGGCGTAATCATCGCCGACCTTGACCCAGCTAACCCCCAACCGCCACCAGTATCTTCTATCATTGTTACGGAATCCACAGGCGATCGCGCAGTTATTTCGATTAATGCTACTAAAATCCAAGCCAGCAGTACACAAATACCTCAGGATTTAGACTTGATGGTGGATGTGGTGCTCATTGATGGTCATCAGATGGTGGTTAGTAATGCGATCGCAAAATTTGCCAAAACTCATCATATCCCTGTAGTCATGGATGGCGGTAGCTGGAAGCCAGGATTTGAAACAATTTTGCCCTATGTTGATTACGCCATTTGCTCAGCCAATTTCTATCCACCAGGGTGCTCTGACCAAGAAGAGGTGATGGCTTATCTCCTAGACGCTGGGATTCCTCACATTGCCATTACCCAAGGAGAAAAACCAATTCAGTATCGCAGCTTAGGAGTGTCCGGTGAAGTAACCGTACCCCAGATTCAAGCAGTAGATACTTTGGGAGCTGGGGATGTGTTTCACGGTGCCTTCTGTCACTATATTCTAAAGAAAGAGTTTACTGATGCCCTAGCCGCAGCAGCAAAGGTAGCTACCAATTCCTGTCAGTTTTTTGGGACTCGTCGGTGGATGGAAAAAGATATTGAAAATTAGAGCAACAAAGGGTTGTCTGCCCACAGCGATAGAGAACTAGGAGGGCTTATACTCCGATGTGTAATTACAAATAGGCACGAAACCTGATGCAAGACTACCAAGCTCCCTGGTACCTAAGAAATGGCTTATTCCAAAGTATTGCTACCACTTACTGGTACGGCACGACCTGGAGTTGGTGGGGGGAAAGAGTACCTTGGCTTTCCCATTTGCCCCTGATTCCCTGGCAGGAACACATCTTCACTGGTGCGGATCAGGTACCGTTGCGCGGATTGTGGAGTTGTCCTGACAATGCCAAAGGTACCCTGATTGTTAACTATGCCCTTACAGGGGATGTCGATAGTGGTTGGTATAGTCGTACCCTTGCTCGTAAAGCCTACAGCAATGGTTGGGCAGTGTTAATTTATGATTGGCGCAGTAACGGACGCAGTGCCAAACTATCCCCAGTTCCATCTTCTGACGGTTGGCGAGAAGGGGAAGATCAGTTGCAGCTAGCCATGCAATTAGTAAAGATGGGTTGCCCAGAACCTGTGGGTTTGGTGGGCTTTTCCATGGGGGGACAGTTGGCATTGTGGGGACTTAAGGCAGCAGTTGAAAACAATTGTTCTCTGGTCAGGTTTGGAGCAGTTTTGGCTCCTAATCTGGAATCGAATCGCTCCATAGATTATTTGCTATCTACGCCAATGGGACGTTTGATCGAAAAGAGGTTCACTCATAAACTCAGGAAAACAGCTCAACAACGGTTAGAAAACTTTCCTGAGGCTGTTAAACCTGGTGTAGTGGAGTGCATTAACTCAATGCGGAGCTTTGACCACTATATGGTGATTGATTACTACGGGTTTGCTAGCGTTAATGAATACTATCAGAAGACTAGTGGACTTTACCTGTTGGACAGCTTAGCTTTGCCCTATTTGATCATCTATGCTGCGGATGACCCGATTTTTGACCCTACTATTATTCCAGAATTGGAAGAGCGCACGAGTAGTAATCCCTATGCCAACTTGATTTTAACTCCCCAAGGGGGTCATGTGGCTCACATTAGTACAGGCAAAGGTGATGTGGATGAATTTTGGGGTTTGAATCGGCTTTTGGAATTTTGTGATGGTCAATTAATTCCTGGCAATCCTGAGAGGTTGTCTGAGAAGTATTATTTGCTACATCCAAGCCCCCTAAATCCCGCAATTTTGGGGGACTTTTAGAAGCAAATTGACTCTTGTTCCCCCCAAAGTTGGGGGGCTAGGGGGGCAAAATTCAGTATCAAAAAACTTTTCAGATATCCTCTGAATCACGTTAAGCTAAACATGACCAGTTGGATTTTTGAGTCGCTATTATCAATTTTCTATGGGTACAATTACCAAAGTCGTTGTTTATTCCCTGGGACTTTTCTTTTTCTGTACTACCCCAGTTTTTGCTCAACATACTCAACATAATAGTTCAACTGCCACTAGCCAGCAACAACAGATAGAAACGGTTAATCTACTATCCCTACCAGAGGTATTACCGGAATGGAAAAAAGCCCGGGTTATCTATTTAGGAGAAACTCACAGCAGCCAAAAAGATCATGAGGCGCAGTTAGCGATTATTAAAGCACTAACCCGTGAAAATTCCAAAATTGCGATCGCAATGGAAATGTTCCAGCGCCCAGCTCAAGATATCCTGGATCAATACCTAGCCGGGGAAATCACAGAAGCTGAGTTGGTTAAGCAAAGTGAGTATGAACAACGCTGGGGCTTTCCTTGGGAATATTATGCTCCCCTGGTACGCTTTGCTAAAACTAATCAACTGCCTGTGTTAGCCTTAAATACACCTACTGAGGTCACTCGTAAAGTAGCCCGTAGCGGTTTAGAGAGTTTAACCTCTGCTGAGCAGGAACATATTCCCCCATTATCGGAAATTCGCACAGATAATGCTGATTACCGCAACCTGATTCAGGGATTCTACCAACAACATCACCACGCCGGTCATAGCAATAGTCGCAACTTCGACAATTTTTTCACAGCCCAAGTGTTATGGGATGAAACCATGGCAGAGAAGATTGCTTTGTTTGCCCAAGCTAACCCAGATTATCAAGTAGTAGTGATTGCTGGGCAAGGTCATATTATCTATGACTACGGTATACCCAGTCGGGTTGCTCGACGGTTCAATCATCAGTTGGAACAAATTTCCGTTTTGTTGGGTGCTCAGCCAGAGAAACTGGCAGGAGAAAATGCGATCGCAGATTATTTATGGGAACATCCCTTTTGAAGTTAGAAGTTAGAAGTTTGAAGTTTGAAGTTTGAAGTTATCATTCTACATTTGACCTTCTACATTCTACATTCTTAATTCTACATTTGGCCTTCTACATTTGGCCTTCTGCATTCTTAATTCTTAATTCTTAATTCTCCATTCAACTTGTCTTATTCCCAAGAAACTCTACCAAGGGCTTAAACACACTCACTAATTCCGGACGTGCTGCAACTAGAGTCGGAAAGGACCGCTCACCGTAATCTTCGCCCACTTGCAAGGGGAAAATTGCCTGAGAATCTAAGGGGACCCAAACTGCCCCAGCTGCGTGAATAATCACCCAAGCTCCAGCAAAATCCCAAATTTTCGGGGTTGCTTCCACTCCTCCTAAGGTGACACCGTTGGCAGTGGCGAGAAAGTTGTAACTGGCAACCCCTAGCATCCGAATTTTGCAGGGGAAGGGTTGCTTCATCACTGAGGTACTACGGGCGCACAGGTTGAAAAAGTGGTTTTGGCTAGGGGAATCCTGGCTGCTGTGGATGGGACGTCCATTGAGAAAAGCACCGTTTTCTACACCGCTGAGCTCCGATTTCCCCAGCCAAAAACCATGAAAAGATTGCTGGACAGGAGCAAAATGAATATAACCAAACACTGGAGTTCCCTGATACAACAAGCCTAAGGAAACCCCCCACAGGGGAATTCCTCTAGTAAAGTTGGTGGTGCCATCAAGAGGGTCAATAATCCAGCACCATTCAGACTCAGGAAATTGGTGGGATGCTTCTTCGCTCAGTACGCCGTGGCTTGGGAAATCAGATGCGATCGCATCTCTAATTTCTTGATCTGCCCACCTGTCCGCCTGGGTCACTAACGTACCATCGGCTTTTTCGGACCCTTGTACCTGACCAAAGTCCTTAAGGTGCCGATTACCGACACGGTTTGTGGTGTCTTTGGCAAAGTTGAGAATATCTGTCCAAAAATCATTCATATCAAGTCCGGTGGTGCGCGGTACCGGACATGATATCATGGTGTCGTTCTCCGGTAAAAACCACCCATCTACCTTAGTTTGTTGAGTTAGTTTGTGGTTTGTTTAACTCTAGACAATCCCCACAGAGCAGGTCAAAGTTGCCGAATATATTAACTATGTACTATTGCTTAAAGGTTCGTTTCCGTTGAACCTTGGCCAATAGGCCACGCTACGGAACTTGGCAACCCTTCAACTTGCCAACCTTCCCTACTCCCTACTCCCTACTCCCTACTCCCTACTCCCTAAAATCCAGATTGATAAATACGATATGAACTTATTCGGTAGTAATCGGCAAGACTTAGCAATACACAAGTGGCAACATCAGTTAGATCAGTTTGTTAAAGCCAATCAAAAAGAATTAGCTGCACTAGCTTGGGGGCTCTTTCTGGAAAAAGGAGAAAGTGATGAGACCCTCGGACTTGACATGAAACCGAAGCCACATTTTGTTTACTGTCCTAGGGAAGCAATAGAAACCCTAAATCGTCAGGTTAATAACCAAATTCAGGAAATTTTGGGAGTGGTGGATGCTCATAAACCTGAACAGGAAGTTCTGATTATTGGTATTGGTAATGGACAGTTGAAACTGATTCAATTTCAACCTGAATTTTCACCACCGGAGTGCTTTGAGCAAGTTGGGAAAGATGTCGATCAATTATTAGAAGAATTAGAGAAGCAGATGAGTGAAACAATAAAGTAGGGATATACAGTAGGGATATCAAGTCCGGTTAATTACTTCAAGTTTATTACCCCTACTCCCTACTCCCTACTCTCTACTCCCTATTCCCTACTCCCTAAGAGGATATCTGAAAAGTTTTTTGATATTGAATTTTGCCCCCCTAGCCCCCCAATTCTGGGGGGAACAAGAATCTATTTGCTGGTAAAAGTCCCCCAA
>NZ_JAAHHM010000164.1:0-12512 GCF_010692445.1 Moorena sp. SIO3E8
CCTATGTTGCTAAGATTTCCCTCATGGCTACCGTTAGTGAAGAAAGTCAGAGGGGAAACGGTACTCCTGACTCAACTGGCTCTAGTATCCGTTGGCATGTTCATTATGGCTCATGCTGTCCTATTCCGACTGCATCTACCCAGCCGTTACAGTAAGCATAGTCTGCGAATTGTGCTAGTCCTAGCTGCTGCGATCGCTATCACTCTATTACTTGATGCTATTATTCAAGCTTGCCAGAGGCTAGCCTCCCCTCGAATTCAAGGGAAACCAGTGTTGGGAAGAGCGATCGTTACACTGGTAGGAATAGCTCTAATCTTGTCTCCTCTTGGTTTCCATAATTTCCCCAAAACTAACTATGAGGTTGGGAGGAAACATGGCCTCTATGAATTCTTTGCTAAACAACCAAACGATATCCTGATTGCCTCACTATCAAAGGAAGCCGATTTCTTGCCAACCTTTTCTGGACGGTCAGTCTTAGTCAGTAGAGAATACGGTATTCCCTATCATACTAACTATTACAACCAATTTCGCAACAGAGCGATTGATTTAATTCAAGCCCAGTACAGTCCAAATTTAGCTGAAGCCAAACACTTTATTAGGCAGTACAACATTGATTTTTGGTTGTTAGATAAGGAAGCATTTAATCCAGAATATATAGCTGACAATCGCTGGATTATGCAGTATCAACCAGTAGCAGCAGAAGCTCAAGCTCGACTCAAACAAGCCATTTTTCCGGCAATTGTTAACGTAATCGATTCCTGTTCTGTTTTCGAGACAGAGGAGGTTGTGGTTTTGGATACCGAATGTCTTGCGATAACTAGTAACAGTTAAATAGGTAAGCCCAAATCAAGCTGGCAGCTATGTAAATATATGTAAACAAATCTATCTAAACATGCTGGCTTAAGGGAATAGATTGAATTTCTAGATATTTTACAAAACTTGACATCATTCCCTTCCATTAGTCAGTTGAATCATGCCTACCTATTTAATGGGTAATGAATAATTTGGCAAACCCTAGCAATTTAGGTGATCCCAGCCCTGAACGCTACTGGGTATGACACTAACTCTTGGTTTTCATCATTACTTTAAAAAGCGATCGCATCCCATTCTTCACCGAATCAATCTAACCCAAAAAAACAAAACTCAATAAATTAGGGGGTTAAACCCCTCAACTGTTCTCAAACAACTGGGTTCAAGATTTTAGTTAGATGCCCTAAATTGTTGTTAAAGTCCATTGTTCCATTGTAGCAGGAATTACCAAATTAAGCCATCAGCACCCTACCTATCTCAGGGCTAAAACCTTGCTCTGTATCTAATACAGAAAAAGGAAGACAAGGAATACAAGGTGGACTTGGAAGAAAGACAAAATAACCAAACAAAATCATTCCCCTCTATCCTTCCTCTGTCTGTCCCCTTACTCTAAAACAAACTAAAACAAATACCTAATCCCTGGTTGAACACCACAAGCCACTCCAAAGCAATTTGGACAGGGTTAAACATCACTATCAAGACTGAGACAGGAACTATCTCAGTTTGACTACTAACGTTTACACCACAGGGAGTAAACGCTGGTTCACTCTCAACACACTACCTCTAATTTTGAACTATGAAACCCTATGCCGAGCATAATTTATGTGCCCATGTATTTTGGAATCCTTATCAGCCTAATCAACCATTAACACTCTTTTCTAAAACTGCTCACCCTGTACCGGATAAACGTTTGTATCGTAAGGGTAAACGGTTAGGCTTAACTGTCCAGGTTTCCCTAGTCGTTTTAACACTAACCTTGATGGTGTCAAGGGTGATGCTAGTTTTGTTAACATACGTATTTTCATCCCCAGCTACTGCTCACTAACTATAATGGTTAATGGTTAATTGACGATTAACCATTAACCATTAAAAAAAAGCAATCAACCATATTAGAAGTTATTAACCGGACTTCATATCATCTCATGTTCTGATCTAGAAGCTTTTTCACCTTCATGGTTGCTGAATCGGTTGTATAGTAGTCCTGATGATGATAATAGGAGCTAGTTGCGTAGTTTTCAACATCATTAGCAACAATACCTAAAAGATTAGTCCTAGAGGTTTTGAGTTCATCCAAGGCTTGGATTAGAACTGAGCGGTCAGTCTTGTTTAATCTGCCTACCAAGACCATACCATCCGTGTTAGCTGCTAGGAGGCGGCTATCGGCAAGTCCGATCACGGGAGGCGTATCATAAATAACTAAATCAAAAACAGCATTAAAATGCTCCATCAAAGTTCCCATCTTTGGTGCACATAGTAACCGAATCGGATCCTGTGCTGGGGAACCAGCAGTTAGCACATGAAGATGATCCCACATGGGCACTTGCTGGATGGCTCGGTTAGCTTTGATCCGCTTACTAAGGACATTACTCAAACCAAATTGATTGTTCAAACCAAAAATTTTATGTACCCGGGGACGGCGCAGATTTGTATCCACCAGTAGCACTCGCCGACCCATAGCAGCAGCCACTATAGCTAGGTGGACAGCAACGGTAGATTTCCCGTCTTCTGGTCTAGCTGAACTAATCACAATAGATTGGATTGGCTTATCGCAGCCCAGTAAGCCGATATTGCGATGGAGGAACCGGAACGCCTCTAAAAAGGGAGAAGCTTGTTGCAGTTTTGGCGTTGAGTTATTTTTCTGTACCTTAGGGAAGCTTGGAACAAAAGGTATACCTTTGCGGCTTGTTGATGACTTGGTGGGCTTAAGTGCTTGATGGTAAGGAATAACACCAATAAGAGGCAATTGGGTGTGATGTTTAAGTTCGTCGGGAGAGTGGAATACATGGTCTAAGCGCTCCATCAACCACCCTGTTCCTGCACCCAGTAATATACCTGCGATCGCTCCCAAAATAATCTGAAGTTCCTGATGTTGCGGAATCGGATATTGAGGCTGTTTGGGTTTGAGAATAAGTTCCCAAGAATAAGGCTGGAAGCTTTCCTTAAGCGCCACCAGAGTGTCTAATCGTTGGGTTGTCTGTGTAAGTTTCTGCCGTAAACTGGTGTACTTTGGATCTATCGCCAACATCAGTTTCATGTCTTGCGCAAGACTTTCTTCTTCCTCGGCAAGAGCTTGTTGTCGTGCTTGCAAAACTGATATTTGGATGCTCTGATCTACCAGTTGTTGAGTGAGCTGCTGGTGAATTGAATTGGGTGATATCTTAGGAACATCTGTATTTGTTAGTTTGATCCCCAGTACCTGTTCAGCTTCAGAGCGTAACAGGGATAAGAAATTATACTTTTGCTGCTGTAGGGTCTTGATGGTGGGACTGTTTGGAGTATAGCGGCTTGACTCGATAGCAATCTCAGCCTCAACCTCTTCTAGGTGGTTGAGCATCTTTTGGTAGTAAGGGTTTTCAGCCAAAGTCACTTGAGCCAGAGCTAACTCCGAGGCGCGAGAGTCCTTGACCTGATTTGATGACAATCCTAGCTTTTGAGAAATGATCTGGTAGAAGGACTGAGCTTCCTTAAGCTGGATGTCAGTATCTAATTGCTGTTGCTTAATCTGGCTAATCTGAGTTGAAAGCTGCTGTTTTTGATGATCATAGTCGATTAACTTGTACCCTAGCTCCAACTTCAGCAGTTCTTCCTCCAGTCTGTCTACCTCTTGGCGTACTTGAGGCAACTCTCTATTTGCTAGCTCAAGGTCTTTGTGATGGTAACTTGCTTCTTGTTGGCGGGAGTAATTGATATAATTATCGGCAAGCTGCTTTAAAACAAAGTGAACTTTTTGAGGATCACTATCCCGGTAACGAACTTCTAAGACACTAGTTCCTTCAATATGTTTGATCCTCAGGTGATTATTCTTGACTAAAGACTTGTAGCTAGTTTTGCCATAGCGCTTGTTTATTTCCTCAATCACGGGAGTGATGAGTTTCTCACTACGCAGTACCAGCATTTGGGTTTTATAAGCCAAGGTTTCAAAACCTGGTGTCGATTGATTTTCATCATCATCCTGTGCTGTCAGAGGCTCCAGACTGAGTCGGAACTTGCCTTCATACAGAGGTTTCTGATTAGAGGTCCATAAAAAAATACTAGCTGTTATAGTAATTGCTACACCAGCAGCCACTAAAAAGCGACGCCGTATGATCGTCCAAATCTCCTCTAGCTTACGCCCATCCTGATAGTATTTTGAGTTTCTAGTGTGGTAGATGACGGGCTGTGAGTGGATATATTTACCATTCCCCTGTGGGAAAAGCTCTGATTTATTGCCCATCTCTATATGTGCCTTTTGATTTATTGGTTTAAGTTATGTTCAAGAGTAACTGAAGCTATGGCTAATCGCTCCCCTATCATACCTTCGGTAGTTGCCACTAACCATCAGCTCTGTAGTTAGTTTGTGTTAACAAACTAGTTTTTGACACTAGAACTGGAAAATTTTACGCAAAACTTATCAAATATCCGGATAAAATGAAGGAATGGTTAAGTTAGGGCAATAGTGTTTGCTGGTACCAAGTGACATTCATAGGTAGCACTATCTACCTATCTCCCCATTACCTTGTCGTAAGCATTCAGCCGTCAGCCGTGAGCTTTTAGCTCACGCTACTTGAGGTGCCGTCAGCTTATTTTTCAAGTAGCGATGCAGCGCGGTCTTGGGGGAAACCCCCATGAGCGACTGCATCAAGACAGCGTGCGCTATG
This sequence comes from Moorena sp. SIO3E8, assembly GCF_010692445.1. NCBI lineage: Bacteria > Bacillati > Cyanobacteriota > Cyanophyceae > Coleofasciculales > Coleofasciculaceae > Moorena > Moorena sp. SIO3E8. Next base: position 4,668 of record NZ_JAAHHM010000164.1, read on the forward strand.
GGCATAAACTGTTCCCGTAGCGTGACCACAGGCCTTTAGCCTTTAGCCTTTAGCCTTTAGCCTTTAGCCTTTAGCCTTTAGCTGATAGCTGATAGCTGATAGCTGAATGCTTACACCTTGTCCTCCTGTCTAGCTAAATAACACTTGAAGAATGGAATTAAGTTTAGTAGTATAGTCTTGAATTTAAGTTATAAATATAAAAAGGAAAAGGTCAATGGTTATAATTCCTTGCCCTTTCCCCCTTTACTAAACTTTTACAGTGTAATCAGGAAGCAGTTATACAAATTATTCTCTTAAAATATTGCCCCTGACAATGAAAAACTGATCATGGGGTATTTGGCTCGAATCAGATCAATTTTCCCTTTTTCCATTGACGAGTGATCAAGCAAAGCTAGAAAAGCCCATATCTAGAGGGATATCTTGTAACCTTCCAGGACCGACTGCTTGAATAGCTTCTTTGAGAGACATATCTCCGGTGTAAAGCGCACGACCAACAATTACACCGCTAACGCCTAGAGATTCGAGAGTAAGTAGACTCAACAGATCAGTGATTGAACTGACACCCCCAGAGGCAATCACGGGGATCGATATATGACTTGCTAGTTCCCTTAGAGCGTCTAGGTTTGGTCCAGACAGAGTTCCATCCCGGTGAATGTCGGTGTAAATAATCGTAGTTACTCCCAGCTGAGTCATTTGTTCAGCTAGGTCAATTGCTGCAATTTCTGAGGTTTCTAACCAACCGTGAGTGGCCACCCATCCCTGACGAGCATCAATACCAACTACAATCTTCCCTGGGAATTCAGTGCAAAGCTGTTCCACTAGGGAAGGGTCTTCCACCGCTGCCGTTCCTATAATGACTCTATCGACGCCTAGAGTCAACAGTTGAGTGACTCCGGAGCGGGAGCGTAATCCACCACCGACTTGCACTGGCACAGGTACCGCCTGCACAATTGCTTCGATTGCCTTAGTGTTAACTGGCTTACCCAGTTTTGCACCATCCAAATCAACGACATGCAGCCTTGATGCACCTTGTTCAACCCATTGTTTCGCTACCTCGACTGGGTTATCGTTAAATATTTGCGCACGTTGGTAGTCTCCCTGGACTAACCGCACACATTTTTCTTCAAGTAAGTCTATAGCTGGAATAACATCCATGACTAAATTTCCCCCTAACCTATACTGAACTACCGCACACCAATCCCAGCAGGTATGGTGTAGGCTTCTGACATCACGGGGGTAGCCCAAGTCTAGGAGCTACGTCCTCGATTTGGTCTTAGATCCCCTGCAAGCCACTTCTTTCTGGCTACCCTTGCCAGTAGTAGTCGTTATTGTTCGATTGAAGCACTACCACTGGGCAATTCTGCCACAATCTTAAACCGCACATGATTAATGGCTAACTCACCAATGGAAATATCTTCCTTTTTCACAGGCACCCCTTGGCTCTTCAGGATTTCAAACTTAATTCCTTTACCGATCTCTATATGGTACCAGGCAAGACCCATCAAAAACCGAGTGGGATAAGGACCCCCTTCAACCGTATCATCAGCACTCGATTCCATCGGTAGCCAGCCGATTCCTGGGATATAAAATTCCATCCAAACATGATTAAAATCTGGTACTAAAGGAATACCGATTTGGTCAGGATGGGGAGGGCATTTGTAACGACCAACAGTGCGGCACGCGATACCATTAAGGCGTCCCAAAGCTAGCAATACTCCCAAATACTCGCCGCAAGACCCCACACCTCTTCGTAGCACAATGTCAGGAGTATCTATTTTAGGGGTCACGTGGTAGGAAAGTTTGTCGTAGACATAATTGCGAATACTGTAGACTTGCCGCAACAGATTCGTTTCGCTACCAATTGCTTCTTTAGCCGAACGGCGGATGATTTCTGTATCCATGGCTAACTTGTCATCATCCACCAAATAACGGTTCTGAAATTCTGGCGGTAACTCAGGCAACGCCTCCATATCCCGTGGTGTCAGGCGGTACTTGATACTCCAGACTTCTAGGAGTGCCTTCCAGCCAAAGATATGGCGTTCCCCTGGCTTGAGATTGTCAAACTTAAAGACGGCAACTTGCTGACCATCTTGAACGTCTATAGTAAAGGGTATACCTACGGGTTCGACTTTTGAGACCTTTTGTCGGTCAGTTTCCGATGGCAAGGCAATTCGCCATTCCAAATCATTCAACTCGATATCCTTGAGGGGATCAAGTTCCTCCACGTAGGACATTTCGATTAAATAGCCATTGGAGAGTGCGTAGCGACCTTCCGGATTGTAGGTAAAGTGTAACGGATGAATAAAAGTGCGATCGCGATACTGCAATTCATAATTAGGATCAGCGTTAGGGTTATCCCGGATGTAAGCCTCCTCAGTTGCATAAGCAACATAGAGGGTATCGTCTCCCGTCTGGGGGTCAGTACAAAACGCTAAACCAGTAGGATTTTCAAAGGGGGTGAGTACACTGAACTGAATTTCGCCAGTTGCTCGATCAAGACAGTAAACTGTCTGTTCTTGGTCATCCGATACCCACAGTTCTTCATCACGGATTGTTATATGTTCAATGCCAACTCCGGGAGAACGCAACCGGGTAATTTCATGACCTGTATTGCTGCTATAAATAATAATATATCCAACTTTTTGACAGGTAACATAAACAGTTGAATCTTTAACAGCGATTCCGTTAGCGGTGTAAGGCAAATCAACAAAGTGTTGTAGGGTTATTTTTTTATTTATATGGCAAAAATAGACACTATCTTGTAACGTTAACCAGAGGGTTTCTCCTGCCACTCCTAAACCAGTAACACCGACTAAATCTGACTCACGTTCTGGATTCAAAATCCTTGTGTTATCAGTAAAGGGATCAATTTGTAGTAGATAACCCTTTATCGAGTCGATAGCAATTATTTTTTCTCTCCAAAATGCTATACCTTGCAGGGAATATGCTCCAATTGGTCGGATAGTTTTGTCTAATTTTTGTCGTTCTTTAAAAAATGGAGCTGAATTCATAATCATGAGTAAATCCGATGAAGATCAGATGAAGATTTAGACAAAATTATAAGCTTAGAGTGGCGATGTCTCAAATAACTGAAGTTATTGTTAAAATGATGCAGGTAAGGACTGAAAACCTGATCCTCTTAGAGGGGTTACGGGTGCCTCCAAGGGCTGTTGTTCTGCCATACTTCTCACTTATCCTGCTTACTTAAGAGAAACTTGGCTCTATCAGGGAATAGTTTTATCATGGCTTGGTTAACACGTTCATCAAAATTTACGGTCTTAACGGTTGCTTTGGCTTTCAGTCTGGCAGTCAATCTTCCAGCCCAGGTACAAGCTCAGGCGAGTTCTTCCCTAGGGAGGGAACTGATTGAGAAGATACCGAACCACTGGGAAAGTATATATTTATCTGAATTTGATCCACCTCCTACAGGCGAACCCTCGGATCTCGGACGTCCTGGAGGAACTAGGGGTCCTGGAGGAACTAAGGATTCCAAATGCCAGAAATCAAACCTCAAAAATCCTGTAGCGTTGGTTCCCAGTTCTGGGATCGGAACAACGCTTGCTAAATACCCCACTTTCTCTTGGTATATGCCCTGTATGGAATCAGCATCAGGGCTATATTTAAAGTTTGTGCTGAAAGATGCCTATGGAAAGGAGCTTTACTCAGTCAAGTATCCCTTACCCCATAGGGTAAATGCTGGAATTAGGAGTATAACGCTTCCTACCTTTGTTAACCTACCTCCCTTAGAAGTTAATCAGAACTATGACTGGCAGGTAAGATTGATTGATCCCGGCGACTCGTCAAACAATATCTATATTGATGGTGGGATCAAGCGAGTTAAAGAAGATCCAAACCTTGTGCAGGGTCTAAAGCAAGCAACCCCCCAACAGCGTGTTGCGATCTACGCAAATCATCGGCTTTGGTACGAAACATTAACGACTCTGGTAGAGTTGCGAAGGCAGCACCCCAATGACGAGAACTTGGCAGAAGCTTGGCACAAACTGCTGACTTCGGTCGGGTTAGATCCAATTGCCAAAAAACCCTTGTTTGAACAAGCCAGTAGGACTAACAACTAAATAACGAAATATAATAGGTTATTATTACCTGTATGAATACAACGTATGAATACAAATCGGTATAATAACACTCAAGACCCTTACTACCAAGAGATTCTCAGTCCTATAGCCCAAATTATCCAACAAGACTATCAAAGGTTCCCAGCTGACCAAACTTATAGCATCTACGCCTCAGACGTCTATTTTAAAGACCCCCTCAACCAGTTTCGCGGGCTTGAGCGTTACAAACAAATGATTGCCTTTATCAATTGCTGGTTCCTCGAGCCCAATCTAGATTTGCAACACATTTCCCAGTCAGGAGATACAATTAAAACCCGCTGGATTCTCAGCTGGACTACCCCATTACCCTGGAAACCGCGCATGACTATTCCTGGCTGGAGCGAGTTAAAGCTGAATGCTGAGGGGTTAATTGTTTCTCATATAGATTATTGGGACTGTTCACGCCTGGACGTAATTAAGCAGCTTTTGTAGAGTAATGTAAAGTAAATAAATGTAAACTTTTCTCAGAACAGCTGGAGCATACCATGCGCGTAATTTTGATGACCGGTAAAGGAGGAGTAGGAAAAACCTCTGTAGCCGCTGCTACTGGCTTGCGTTGTGCCGAGTTAGGCTACAAAACTCTAGTTCTGAGTACTGACCCAGCTCACTCCCTAGCAGATAGTTTTGATATTGAACTAAGTCACGACCCCCGATTAGTCCGCCCCAACCTTTGGGGAGCAGAACTTGACGCTCTGATGGAATTGGAAGGAAACTGGGGAGCGGTTAAGCGTTACATTACCCAAGTGCTGCAAGCTAGGGGCTTAGATGGGGTACAGGCAGAAGAATTAGCCGTTCTTCCTGGTATGGATGAAATTTTCGGTCTCGTCCGCATGAAACGTCACTACGATGAAGACGAGTACGATGTTCTGGTTATTGACTCAGCTCCTACTGGTACTGCGCTACGGTTACTGAGCTTACCAGAAGTCAGTGGCTGGTATATGCGCCGTTTTTATAAGCCACTACAAAGTATGTCAGTTGCTCTGAGACCTTTGGTTGAACCTTTATTCAAACCCATTGCTGGCTTTTCTTTACCAGATAAAGAGGTCATGGATGCTCCCTATGAGTTTTATGAACAAATTGAAGCCCTAGAGAAGGTACTCACTGACAACCAACAAACATCAGTGCGCCTGGTCACTAATCCTGAGAGAATGGTGATTAAGGAGTCCTTACGAGCTCATGCTTACTTAAGCCTATACAACGTTGCCACTGATCTAGTTGTTGCGAATCGGATTATTCCTGACCAAGTAACTGACCCATTTTTCCAACGCTGGAAAGAAAATCAGCAACAGTACCGCCAAGAAATTCACGACAATTTCCGCCCTTTACCCATTAAAGAAGTTCCCCTCTATTCCCAAGAGATGTGCGGTATTGAGGCGTTGGAGCGTCTCAAAGAAACCCTCTATGGTTCAGAAGATCCCACTCAAGTGTATTACCAAGAAAACACCATTAGAGTAATACAGCATAAAAATGAGTACAGCCTAGAACTCTATCTACCTGGTATACCCAAAGACAAAATACAGCTTACTCAAACAGGAGATGAATTGAATGTTCGCATTGGTAACCATCGGCGCAATTTAGTCCTCCCCCAAGCTTTAGCAGCCCTAAAACCTTCAGGAGCCAAGATGGAAGAGGATTATCTAAAAATCAAATTTGCCACTGGTGCAGTTAAGATTTGATCATGCTGTTTAGAGTTCCAGTCAATCTACACAGCAGTAAATTAACCCTTTTTTAGATCCTGAGCCATTTTGAGGAACGGATCCATGCTTGAGTCAGGGCGACGGCGTTGAGAGCTTACCTGACCGTTTTGTTCTAATGTCGCTCCAGACTGGGAAGCAGGCTCAGACGTGGCCATAGGTGTCTCATTTTGGGAAAGGGTGACTTTATCCGTAGCGGAGATCTGCTCTACTACTTCACCGCTTAAAATAGCAGTTTTGGTCTTGGGAAAGGATTTCTTGACCTTAACACTGCTGCGCATGTAGTCAATGTTTCCCATTGTTTTGGCTTGATCTGTGTCCAAGAAATACTCTTTGGACTGGTTAGCTTCTATAGACTGTGCCATATCCTGGCGGTCCTCATCAACGTACTTGGTCTGAGAGTTGAACAAATTGCCAAAGAGTCCCATAGTTAATTTTTCCTGCCTCTAGGTAGTCTCTTGTTACTTTATGTTAAATATTATAAATATTTATATCACAAATCTTCTTTAAAAACTGATATCAACACAAAAAAAACCAGCCACTGACAGAGAATGTCCTCTGTCAGTGGCTGAGGGAATTAGTCAGGGTGCATTTAGTACTTCTGTATCTAGTACTTCTCTATCCCGCTGGGTTGTCACCCAATCAGGCAGCCAAATTAAAGATGGGGTGGAACCCCGCGCTTATTCAAAGCGGTAGGGAACGCACACCAAGAGAGTGATTGCTTACAGGGCAGATGCCTAGGGCATATCGCCACCACTGGCTATAAGTTTATAGGCAGCTTGTTTATAGGCTAGAATACTGAGCTAATATTTAGCCAATATATTAGTTAATAAGAAACGCCACGATATTTGAGGTTGACTTTGTCTTGCACAAGTGTTAAATGATGGGCACTACCCAATCGGTAATTCAGTCCCCGGTACTTGCCAGCAAAGTCAACTGCTGTGGTGGAAACTTCCCAAGGATGGTATTGGTAGCTAACACCGCGATAAGAAAGTTTCATCCTTAAGAGCAAGGAGACTCCCGTTATACCCGTAGGGTTAGCGGGAGACGGGGCTATAAAGTGCGGACGCAGGTTCCGCACACAGCCCGGAGACGAAACCTTAAAATAAGGTTTGAAGTTACCGTAAGGAGAGGGTCGCCTTGTCTTGATGCAGTCGCTCATGGGGGAAACCCCCAAGACCGCGCAAATCACGCTAATCAAACAGTTTTAACCCTTTTACGCATAACCGACTAACCATAAAGGCTCCACTCTCCTAAGGTTTCGTCTCTGGCCTTAATCATGGAGGCGCCCTTGACCCGTAATTAAATTCGCCATGGGTCGTGCCTCAAAGTTTTAACCCTTTTACCCATAGCCGACCGGAGATGAAACCTGTTTATTAAGGCAGCCTTAATCATAAAGTTTTAACCCTTTTACCCATAACCGACCAACCATAAAGGCTGCCTTATTCTTGCGGTAACTTCGTTCCCAACCATAAAGGCTGCCCCAGCGAGAGATTGCTCGCTGGGGTAACTTCTGACCCTCAGGAATTGCGTCCATGGGTCCAGTTGACATCTCACATAAAATGGTTGAAAATGTGAGTATGTCTGAAAAAGCTTACCGATACCGCTTTTATCCTACACCTGAGCAGGAAACTCTGTTGAGGAGAACTATAGGCTGTGTAAGACTTGTTTACAACAAAGCTCTAGATGCTAGAACCAAAGGGTGGTACGAACGTCAAGAAAGAATAACCTACAAAGAAACCTCTTCAATGTTAACAGGTTGGAAAAAAGAAGAAGATTTATTTTTTCTCAATGAAGTAAGTTGTGTTCCACTCCAACAGGGATTAAGACATCTTCAAACAGCTTTCACTAATTTCTTTGCAGGTCGTGCTAAGTATCCAAACTTCAAGAAAAAACGCAATGGTGGTACTGCGGAATTTACCAAATCCGCATTTAAATGGAGAAATAGCCAGATCTATTTGGCTAAATGCCAAGAACCTTTGCCTATTCGTTGGAGTCGTCAGTTACCGGCTAACTGTAATCCAAGTACCGTTACA
>NZ_JAAHHM010000165.1:0-12191 GCF_010692445.1 Moorena sp. SIO3E8
AGTTAATAAGCATATAAATGCCTGTCTGTCCATGATTAATCGTTAGAATAGACTGACTGATAGCGTTCCAAGCTTCAGCCGTTGTCTCATAGCTGCCGAAAGCAAAATGTAAAAACTCATCAATCCAAATTGGCCGACCAAAAGATGAGTGTAATGCTACGCAAAACAGAGATAGTAGTAACAAGCAAATATTAGAAATATGGTAATTGATTAATTTATTTTTCATCACCCTCAATAACCATTGATAAAAAGACCCTTAAAACGGTATTAATATGAAGATGTTAAAAGGTTAGCACTAAAAATATTTCAGATTGTAATAAAACTTTACATAGCGGTACTTAGACAATTATTAAAGCAAAAATCAGGTATAATGATTGCTCTAGTTAGCAGCTATTATGTCGTTATGTTTAGGGGATCGCTCCCACGAGAGAAACTCCCCCCGCAGCAATGCCTCCCGTTTCGCTTAAATGATGTAGTACTATGGGTAATTTGGGAATTAGCGATCGCCCGTTTCTGGAATCATACCCCCATTCAGGAACGCCAAAAAGTTTTTTTAGATTGGCATCTTTTTTAGTAATTGATCCTACTTAGTCTAGGAGAGCCACAAATGACTTAGGATTGCTAGAGTACAATATACCGTGCTTGACAACAACGATAGACAGACAGGGATTTTTGTAAACTTTTATTACTGGATTCAACACTTCTGTTCCCATTGCTTATAGTATATTCTTGGCTAACACCGATGAAAGGCTAGCAGTCCTTGCAATTCTGGATTCGGTCAGAGACTCTCACATTTATGGAGACTTTGGTTTTCTCGGTAACTCGTGGGCATTGCCAATGCACCAACAGACCCAAAACCCCATTCAAGCAAAGATAGCCAGCCTACTTTACGCTGGTTACTTCGCCGTCACTATAATCAAGATGTCTTAACTTTTCAGACTGTTTCCTCTTCCCTTTAATTTCACAGTAAGTATTCAGCCGTCAGCCGTCAGCCGTCAGCTAAAAGCTCACGCTACTTGAGGTGCCGTCAGCTGAAGTAACTCAGCATTATTCCAATGCTTACCTGTTTTCTTCAAAAGCACCTCAAGTAGCGATGCAGCGCGGTCTTGGGGAGGCAGCGCGGTCTTGGGGGTTCCCCCCATGAGCGACTGCCGTGGTTTCCCCCATGAGCGACTGCATCAAGACAGCGTGCGCGTAGCGCATTAGCTGATAGCTGATAGCTGACGGCTAAATGCTTAGAAATTAAGATTATTGAGAATCAGCCTTGGGGGAAATCTTTGACTGAAGGGATTGTCAGAGATGCCGTGAAAAGTCAGCTCGTGTATTAGAGTATTGAAACCACTTCACAGTAAGAAGATGGCTGTAGACCTTTTAAAGTTGAACTAATACAGTTTATGTTTAAATTATGTTTAAAACTCTAAATAACCGCAAACTATTAAGCAATTTTATTGTATTAGCATTGATGCTAATTACTTTTTTTAGTATAGCCTATCAAACCGGACTAATTACCTCTGGTTTTCGTTATTTTATTGACGATCATCTTATCCCTCAAGTCTCTTACGATTTAAGCACTAAAGGATTTTTTGAAACTGTATCTACTTGGATAAATATTGATAAAAGCTTAAATAGGTTTAGGCCTTTTTATATCATTCATTTAGTCACGGTAACCAAACTATTTGGAGTTAATTCAACCTTATGGTATTCGTATATTACTCTCTTAGCAACTTTGACCACTTTTTTTATTTTTCTATTTGGGAGATTATTGAACTTTTCATTGTTAATTGCATTTGTTTTTTCGATATCAACTTTGCTAGGAAGGCAATCCGACATATGGACAAGGCCAACACTTCCAGAGGCTTATGCAATGTTTTTTCTATCGGTATCACTAGTATTTTTGGGACTAAGTTGTAAAGAGAAATATAATGAAGCATTTACTAATGTAGTCTTTGTTATATTGACTATTGTTATGTCTCTTTGTAAAGAATCTTTTATTATTTTTATTCCTACATTAATGGTTGGTAAACTTTTTTTATATAAATATGAAAGACAACATTCCCTTTGGCAAACTATCAAGCATAATAAATTTCCTTTACTATTTATAGCTTCTACATTTGTCTTAGAAATTTATTATATTCTTTTCTATTTGGGAACTGCTGGGATGGGATATGCAGGAGTAGATGAAAGTAGCTTTAAATTTTATTCAATTTTATCAACCAGCAAGGTTTTTTTTACAGAGAGCCATTTAGTCATCGCTTTTATTGGTTTAGGATTATCCCTAATTTTGACCAAATTAAATCGAGATTCAATTTTAATTACACTCAGGGAGTTTGCCCCTTTTTTGATACTCCTATTGGTTTCGGCAGCTCCTCACATTTTGCTCTATTCTAAATCTGGAATAAATCCTGGTTATTATTTATTTCCTGCCATTGTAGTAGCTTGCCTTTTTCTGGCAAAAGTTTTGTCTTATATTGCTCGTTATTCTCAATGGTTAAGTCTTTCCCTAGTAGCCATATTAGTTGTGATTCTGTTAAATAGAGTTCCCTTAGTTTGGAATATGTACTCTCTACAAGCAAAGGATAGTAAGTACATGAATAATTTCTTGAAACAAGTTGAATTATGCACTCCTAATAATGACAAACTTTTAATAGTTGCTAATCCGCGCGTGCGTTATGAAGTACTTGCAGGAAGTTTACCAACAGTGCTTAAACACGTTATTAACAGAGACAAGTTTTTAATAGCAACCTATGGGTTAGAAAAGACGAATTTTTATTCAGATACACTAAAAGAAAGTGAAAAAATTTGGGAATTTCTCAACCCGGAAAGCGTTCTTGGATTATATCAAAACAAAACTATTTTGAATACAAAAAATAAAAGTGATATTGAAGCCGTTATAATTTTTGATGGTTTAGATAATGATTTTATAAAGACAAATAAAGACTGGTTTAGCCCTCAAGACTATAAGTTACATGAATTTAAAGTTAGCTTTTCTCTAGTTCATTTATATTGTAAACAATAACTTAGAACGCAGAAATGGTGAATGTATTAATAAAACTTTACATTTACAAAAAGTTGATTCCTATTGACAGGCGATCGCTTCAAAATCCGGTAGTGGTACACAGGTAGTGATTTTAGCTCCCGTTAAGCTCTTAGGCATTTAAAATGCCTAAGAGCAAGGCAGAAGCCAGAAGCGATGCAGTCGCTCATGGGGGAAACCACTCGCGCTTTGCATCAAGACACTGGTTGGATTCAATTACTTTTTCCCAGGATCTGGTGCAATAATTGCTCTGTTTTTCTTTTCACAAACCCCCCGATTATCTTAAAGGGATGAGAGTTGCTTTCCTTTGTCTCCCCCGCAGCTCTACGAGGAAAACTAACAATTTTTTGATAGTCTAAAGGGTTAAAAAAACGCTCAGGAGTAAAGGGAGGAGAAAAGGCATCATTTACTAAATCTTCACGGACATAAAATCCATTGGCAGAATATAATCCGCAACCTACTAACACCATCCCCTTACTACGAGCTAGCTTCTCGAAAGCTACAAGAGAAGCTCCATAAGCACTAGAATTACAATCCCAGCGAAAATTAGGGTCATAGGGCATGATCCATTCTTGAGGTGGTGGATAGGAATGATTATGCTCTAAACAAACAACTCTAGGTTGTATAACCGAAATAGCCTCATAAACGTAATAGTCATTACTATCAATATCCACTGAAAGAAAATCAATTTCTCCAGTAATACCACCCCTTTCAATTAAATCATTAATATTTTCGGCGTTAACTACCGCTTCGATAAATTTTAAGCGACCTTCCCCAATGGCATCTTGATAATTTTCTCTAATAGTTTTTGCATAGTCTGGCAAGGATTCTATCCACAATCCTGTCCATCCCTTTTCTAAAAGATAATGACTATTGTTTTCTCGTCCTGTTTCTGCGCCAAACTCCACAAAAACCTGGGATTTTATCCCAATTCTATTAAAGATTTCTTCTATAATGCCGTCTTCATCCGATTGAGAGTGTATCTTAAACCCAAAATGCTCTAACCTTCGTGGATCATCTCCTGCTCGAATCTTTCGGTCTTGTTTAATTTGTTCTATAACTGAATCCTGTTTATTCATGACTGATTACCTCACACCGATCCAAATATTACCGTCTTCGGGGTTTGATTAGCAACTGATACTGCTGACAAACTGATAGCGGTGTCCAGGATTCATCAGCTAATTGAACGATAGCCATCCAAAGTCAGTTGAGCAGTCTTTTGCCACGTGAAAAGCTTAGCACGTTGCCGTCCTTTCTCAATCATAGATGCCCGGTGTTCTGAGTCTTCTACAACTATTTCCATAGCGTGAACTAGTCCATCCACAGAATCTGGCTCAAATAAACAAGCTGCATCTCCTACTACCTCAGGCAAGGAAGAGGTTAAGCAGCAGATAACTGGACATTGGCATTCCATTGCCTCTAGGGGCGGTAAACCAAATCCTTCATAGCGGCTGGTATAAATTAGGGCTTGGGCATTACCATATAGGGTTTTGAGTAGGGCATCATCACCCCTAAGATAGATGAAATTTTGCCGCATATTATGCTCTTCCATAACCCTTAATTCGGATTCCAAAAAATCACAGGAACCCCCAAAACACACTAATTTTAAATTATCCCGTAATTTAGCACTAGCAGCAAACGCTTTGAGGACTATTTCAAAATTTTTATATTTTGAACGAGTTCCCACATAAAGGAAGTAAGGCTGACTACGGCAATAGTTCGGTAACTCAGATTCGTTAGCGTCTTGAATTCGACTTGCCCAATAGGTTACTTTAGTTTTTTCCGGATTAACTCCCAATAAGTCTACTAAATCATTTCGGGTATTTTCGGAAGCTACAAAAATTAAATCAGCTTGTTCAACTAGCTGTTGCTTATTTTTAATTAATGGCTGAAACTTAGCTTGTCCTGAGAGAAATTTTTCCGGAATCATATCATGGATCGTGATCACAAGTTTCTTAGGGTTAACAATTTCTACTAAGTCAGCATCATAGTAGGTAGGATGATAGATATCATAATGTCTACCAAATTTACGGACAAACCATTGAAAGGATAGTTTATTGATAGTGTCATTAATAGCCTTACCTGTTGGAAAGGGAAATTTTGGTATCACCCCATATCCGGTGAGTTGATCGCGATACTCTGAGATATCATACCCATCGCTCTTGATACCACGATGCCAATGAATTGAGCAGTCAGAGTTTGGCGATAACTCTCGCATTAACTCAATAAAAATTCGGGATATACCACCAAATTTCTGGATGGCAAACATTTGATGGTCGTAGAGAATATCCATGGTGACTTGTGAGTTGTGAACAGACTACCTTATGGGAAGGCAATAGGCATGCTAGCAATAGGCAAGAGTCAAGAGACAAGAGCAACCCACCCCTAACCCCTCCCAGGAGGTAAAGGCAAGAGGCAAGAGGCAAGAGGCAAGAGTTAATTAACTATATAGAAAATTTTGGTAACCTCAAAAACTCTAATCCTTAGTTACTATGCTAAAGGCTACTATATTTCCAGTTGACTAATGATCATCTCTGAAATTGGCTTAGGGATTACCGATTACCCAACCACCCTTGTTAAATGCTTTTTAGAGAAAGAATATAGCGTTTGTATTTGAGATGTAAACCTGTATGGTATTTTTCTATTGTCAAATGAAACTCCGTATTTTTTTACCCTTTTGCCTTTTGCCTATTGCCTATTGCCTTTTGCCTTTTGCCTTACTAAAAATTAGTTTAAATTAGTTTGAGCTTATAGCAAAGATATCAGGTTCTTTTAGTTTATCACTATCTTCCTGTGTCTCTAAATTATGATATACTTTACTCAATTGATGTTCACGCTCTGAGCCAGAAACCATTAGGAATAAATTAGCGCTTGTTGCACTCCCTAAGGTTAGTGCTGCTTCTGGAGTTGGTATAGATTTTAGTACTCTTGGGTTAGAATCTACGATCCAGCCCCGGAGGTTTTGATTGTAAAGATTCACAAGAGAGGACATCAATGCTTCACGTCTGTGCTCATTTAGATTCTTGGCACTCACTTCCATCATGATCACTAGATTTGGTGAGCGCTGAATGGTTTCCATGGCACCATTTAATACGGCAAATTCGTATCCTTCTACATCAATCTTGATGGCATCTATTTGGGATAATCCCAACTCTGGAAGTATGGAATCTAGACTACGGACTGGAATTGAGATCTTTTCACGCAAGGCAGACCGTTTAGTATCATCCATACCACTAAATGCGGATTCCTGGGTAATATAAAAGTCTGTTTCTCCATCTTCACCACCGATGCATAGGTCATGGCAAGAAACTAACTGTTGTAAGTGGTTAACTTCTACATTTTGTTGTAAAAGCTGGTAGGCATCTGGGTTAGGTTCAAAGGCATGAACACAACCGGTGGGAGTTAATTTTGTAGCTGATGAGACGGCGTAGTAACCAAAGTTTGCTCCTACATCTAGCACAATGGAATTGGCATCGAGCAGACCTAAAAAGAGTTGGGCATCAAAGTATTCTTGGTAATGGCCGTAGTAAAAGTCGCACCCCAGTCGATCTCCGACATCAACGTGGAATGTCAAGCCTGATGGCAAATTCACTGCTTGGATATCCCGGACCCCTACTGGATGGAGTTTCTCTCGAAGCGATCGCAAAAACAAGGTGTAGGGTACCGCCAAGTTGGGAAAATCCATCGCCTGAGGCAGAAAATGATGGAATACCTGAAGATAAATCTCCATCTTCTCCAACTCATTTATGGACTCATGGCTAGGTAAATGCTCTTCCTGACTATCCATTAATTCGTAAACTCGTTTAGTTATTGTTTAGCAAAATTATACTTTGGCGTGACAATCTCAGGTGAGGGAACTAAATCACTGACTTGTAACTCAACTGTAGATGCTAAAAATATTCGGCGTCTTTGGTGCTTGGTTTCCGTTTCCCAGAAATCTTCATGGTCTACATAACCATGATAGTCGTATAGATAAGGAAATCCTGAAACTTGGAGCATTTTAAGCAAGCCACTTCTGCTAGGAATCATGGCATGGTAGGTTAAGCCCTGAGTTTCGTTTTTGCCTTCTTCAACTAGATAGGTAACTGGTTCATCAAAAGGAACATTCATACTTTCAAGAAATAACATTTTTTTGGTTAATAACTGCAAATTACGAATGACTTTGAAGGGATTTTCTGTGTGATAGAGCAAGCCGAAACAAAACACTAAGTCTGCTCCAGCAAATTGAGACATCTGTGGGGTAGATTCAACATCAACCTGATAAAACTTAGCTTCAGGTACCCGTTTACTAGCCTCTTCAACAAGTTCTTGTCTCCCCTCTAAACCAATTACATTTACTCCCCAATTCACCAGCTTTTTAGAAAACCAACCAGGACCACATCCCACGTCAAGGCAAGTGGTAAAACTTAATCCCTGATTGAGTTTAAGCTGATTGAGAACGTTTTCTGCTACAGCCCAGCGGGCTTGATTAATCGCAATATAGTAAGGTTCATCAAATAACATGATTCTAATTTGACTAAAATTTCGATCACAAACTTATATAGCAAAGGGAACAGCGGATCTGGGAACAGGGAGCAGGGAGTAGGGAGCAGGGAGCAGGGAGTAGGGAGCAGAGGCACCCTCCCCACACTACCCACACCTCCCACACCTCCCACACTTCCGACACTTCCCTAGATTATGGGTATTCAACCGGACTTGATATCAGTCCCAGGGGCAGCAGTCGAACTTATGGCAGTTTTCCCTGATGTGATCGCGACAGATTCCGGTAAACTGAGGGGTGGTTTATCGTATGATCTAGAGCAATGAAAATCGGGCAACAAGTAAAAGTGTTTCGTCTAAGAGACCGGGTAGGCAAGGACATCGCAAATAAACTGGGGAAAGTAGGCACGATCACAGATTATAAAATGACCGATGGCAGTGGAGTTGGCGTGACAGTGAAATTTGAGGACAACAGCTCTACCTGGTTCTTTGAGGATGAATTGAAAGTCGTAGACTAGATTTTAATAAACGCGATCGCACCGAGGCACGAGACTTGCACTATGGCACGGATTCTAACATTTCTGGGTAAAGGCGGCACAGGTCGCACTACTGTGGCAATTGCTGCCGCTAAGCAGCTGTCGAGCCTCGGTCAACGAGTGCTACTGGTAGGACAAGACCCAAGTCCTAGCTTTGGACTGCTGCTGGGGCTATCCCCAACGTCTGACCCGGTGGAAATAAGTCCTAACCTCCGGGTAGTACAGCTAATGACTACAGTACTACTGGAACGCAGCTGGGAAGATGTCAAAAAGCTAGAGGAGCAATATTTGCGATCGCCTACCCTAAAAAATGTCTATGGTCAAGAACTGGGCATCTTACCGGGGATGGATCATGCTTTAGCCCTCAACGCCCTTCGGGAGTACTACCAAAGCGGTCAGTATGACGCGATCATCTACGATGGCACCGGCTCTCAAGCTACCCTGAGAATGTTGGGAATGCCAGAAATTATCAGTTGGTATAGTCGTAGATTTCGCCAAGTCATGGCAGATTCTGACCTGGGCAAAGCCATTTCCCCCTTTATCCAACCAGTCACTAGCGCCATCCTAAATGTGTCATGGACGAGTGAGGACTTTGCTGGTGAACCAACTAATCAGGCCAACAATATGTTGGAGGAGGGAAAAAATGCGATCGCAGATCCCAATCGGGTCGCATCCTATCTGGTCACTACCGATAACCCCCTAGCCATTGCCACAGCCAAGTATCTGTGGGGTAGTGCCCAACAAGTGGGTGTTACTGTCGGTGGTGTGCTGGTAAACCAAACCCCGGTAACCCCAGCAATAGAATCGGAATTTGCCCCTCTAGTCGTTAATGCTCTTCCGACTTCCCCACCAGGGGAAGATTGGCAATCCCTGATCGATGCCCTGCCAGATTTTAAACAGGCATCCCAGGCACCCAGACCTATGACTATCGACATTCCTGGTCGCAACGTTCGTTTATTCTTACCAGGTTTTAACAAAAAGCAGGTGAAACTGACCCAATACGGTCCAGAAGTCACCGTTGAAGCGGGGGATCAACGGCATAATATCCTGCTTCCCCCACAACTTAGTGGTCAATCCGTCAAAGGGGCTAAGTTTCAAGATGGCTATTTGATAATTTCATTCTAGGTAGTTGCTATGGCTGAAGAAAATCTAACTGAACAAAGTGCCAAAACCCGTCAGCTACTGGGTATGAAAGGCGCAGCTCCTGGTGAAAGCAACCTATGGAAGATTCGCCTGCAGTTGATGAAGCCAATTACCTGGATACCCCTGATCTGGGGGGTAGTGTGTGGTGCTGCTTCCTCCGGTGGCTACACTTGGACACTGGAAGACTTTCTGATGGCAGCCGCCTGTATGTTGCTTTCTGGTCCGTTGATGGCAGGGTATACCCAAACCCTGAATGATTTCTATGACCGGGAAATCGATGCCATTAATGAACCATACCGTCCTATCCCATCAGGAGCCATCTCTATCCCCCAGGTGATCACCCAGATTGTGGTGCTACTCCTAGCAGGTATCGCTCTTAGCTACGGACTGGATGTTTGGGCTGGTCATGAATTTCCGACACTCACCTGTCTTACCCTAGGCGGTGCCTTTCTAGCCTATATCTATTCTGCCCCACCCCTGAAACTGAAAAAAAATGGTTGGCTGGGAAACTATGCTCTCGGTGCCAGCTATATCGCCCTTCCTTGGTGGGCAGGTCATGGCTTATTTGGTCATCTTAACCTGACTATTATGATTCTGACCCTGTTCTACTCCCTGGCAGGGTTAGGTATTGCAGTAGTTAATGATTTCAAGAGTGTGGAAGGCGATCGCGAATTGGGCTTAAAATCCCTACCAGTCATGTTTGGTGTTACCACAGCAGCTTGGATTTGTGTGGTGATGATTGATGTCTTTCAAGCAGGGATTGCTGGTTATTTAATCAGCATTCATCAGAACCTCTACGCTGCTATCCTGATCCTATTAATCATCCCCCAAATCACCTTCCAGGATATGTACTTTCTCCGTGACCCCCTGAAAAATGATGTCAAATACCAGGCTAGTGCGCAACCGTTTTTGGTACTAGGGATGCTGGTTGCTGGTTTGGCTTTGGGTCATGGAGCCATTTAAAATCGGGAATCGGGAATCGGGAATCGGGAATCGGGAATCGGGAATCGGGAATCGGGAATCGGGAAAAAATCCTGTGTACCTAACTAATAGCTATGAGAAAGGCTATATATAGGGTTAAACCGGACTCGATCTGAAGGCTTATATGATGTTCAGCTAATCAGTTATGAAACAACGTAGCTTCCTTCTGGTAGGCAATCTCCCTCCTAATTCCCTGTTCCCAGATCCGCTGTTCCCTGTTCCCTATTACCTACTATTTATAAGTGTTCAACCGAGCATGATATTAGTACTTACAGTGAATCGGTCAACCAGGGTAAGAAGCAATCAAATCAAGGTTTTTTGGAAGTTCCCCACCATCAGGTTTGTCTAAGACTTGAATCTTGTAGCCTAAAGATTCTAACAACTGACAACATTGCTCATAGACAGGTCGTCCATGGATAGACAAGAAAATGGTAGGATGAGCACTTTCCAACAGAGATTTGGCACCAAGTAGAACGAACTTCTCATGGCCCTCCACATCAATTTTGATGCAGTCGGGCACAGGAATTTCACCACTGGCAATCAGTTCATCTAAACTGACCATCTTGACTTGAAGTGTTCCTTGAGAAGAAATACCCCCCTGATAACTACCAGAAGTTTCTCTAAAGGATGCCATACCAGAGCGGTCTGAAAGCGCTGCTGCCATAACTGTTGCATTGGTAATGCTGTTGATAGACAGATGTTTTCTTAAGTAACCAAGGTTTTGGGGTAGGGGCTCAAAGGCAAAAACTTTTCCCTTATCACCAACTAGCACCGAAGTCAATAGTGTAAAGAAACCAGCGTGAGCTCCAATATCAAATACAGTGTTTCCTAATTTCAGAGTTTTCTCAAGCACCCGTTGGTTGTCATACTCATAAGTCCCTAACCAACAGCCGTTTCTCCCAGCACCAACTATCCATTTTTTACCCGCGAGCTTACCTAGCCAGATCGGCATTGTCATCTCAGGAGGAATTAGCCTTAAGGGCAAACGTAAAAGCTGACCAAAGAGGCTTTTTCGGGAAATCTGTTCCAAATCCATAGTTTGATTACCTGATGAAGCTGAAAACTATTAGAGTTTCTATTGATAGAATTCCCGAAAGTTATGCTCAAGTAACAGCTTTACCATTTACCGTTAGCGGTCAGTGGTCAGCCGTCAGCCGTCAGCCGTCAGCCGTCAGTGGTCAGCCGTCAGCCGTCATTGGTCAGCTTATTTTATTCAAAAGCTGTTCGCGTAGCGTGTGCTTAGCATATAAGCTAATAGCTGATAGCTAATAGCTGATAGCTAATAGCTGATAGCTAATAGCTGATAGCTGTTCGCGTAGCGTGCGCGTAGCGCTTAAGCTGATAGCTGATAGCTGATAGCTGATAGCTTAGAGTTTAAGACTACCAGTATTGACAACAGGTTGTATATTTTGCTCAGCCGTCAAAACCACTAGCAAATTGTTAATCATTGCTGCTTTTGTTTCCTGGTCTAGCTCGATAATTTGGTGATCGTTCAGCCGTTTGATGGACATTTCTACCATGCTCAAGGCACCTTCGATAATTTCTTGACGAGCTGCGATGATTGCTTGAGCTTGTTGACGCCGTAGCATCACTTGGGCAATTTCTGGAGCGTAGGCTAATTGACATCTCCCCCACTTAAAAGAAGGGGATTATACAAGGTTGTTACGCGGCAGGTTGAAACCGTGCCGCTCCACATCTTGTTCGATATGATCTAGAAAGAGAACTAAACAAATCATAACGATGTGGGAGTGTCAAGCTCCCTCTACCCACCTTGGTTAGATCGAGACCTAACTGTGTGGCTACTTTTTTGGCAATATTGGCGGCTCCGTTGCAATCAGCATTGATGAGCCATCCATTAGAGGTTTTATACATTCCACGTCTCACCCTTTTACCATTAAACTAAGCCGAGGAGTCGCCTCCACCGACTCGTCTTCAAAACCGTACGTGACAGTTTCCTGTCATACGGCTCCTCATTATAGGAACCATTGTCATTGGTACCTCTACATTAGAACGGGTTG
>NZ_JAAHHM010000166.1:0-11856 GCF_010692445.1 Moorena sp. SIO3E8
CCTGTGCCAAAGTAGTGTGGCAATTTACCACAGAAGATGCACGAGTCAAACTCAAACACCTTTACCCTGTTTTTGAGACTGATCAAGATTTTTCTGTATAATGCACTTTTTAAGAGTGGTCACTCCAGTAGGGTGCGTTAGGGGCGCGCCTTGTCATCATATTTAAACGTCGTAGCCAGTAGCCCCGTAACGCACCACCAAAAGGCTCACCCTTATTTTTCGCCTTTTCTTCCCTGGTTGAGAAAGTCCGCTTGGGAATTGTAACGGGCAAGATGCCCGTTCCACAGATGCCGGGAATTGATAACGGGCAAGATGCCCGTTCCACAGATGCCGGGAATTGATAACGGGCAAGATGCCCGTTCCACAGATGCCGGGAATTGATAACGGGCAAGATGCCCGTTCCACAGATACCGGGAATTGTAACGGGCAAGATGCCCGTTCCACAGATGCCGGGAATTGTAACGGGCAAGATGCCCGTTCCACAGATGCCCATTCCACCAAAATCCTCATTCCAGCTTGATGCCCATTCCAGCAATCTAGACGCGATCAATTCCCAACCGTTCCGCTGGATAGATAAAAGGAGAACCAGACAAGATTCCATCACAGATAATATCCAAACCCCGATCTGCACCAGGAAGTAATTGCTCTAGGCTAGTAATATTCAGCTTCACGAAAGGATTTTCCGATAGCGGTTCCGTAAATTGTAGGGGAATCATCCGTCTAAAAAAGAAATGGTAGGCGTACATCCTCGCCCGTTTAAGGGCATTGGAATCCAAGCGTTTACCAAGGGGTAGCTGATCCAAGCACTGGAAATACTCCTGTGCTGTTGAAGGATCCATAGTAATTCCCTTATCTCGGATCCAAGCTTCACCACCAACGATCACCGGAATCCCTACACTGGTCAACTCTACTCCAGTTTTTGTCCCATAAATAATCACCGAGTCGCACTCCATCATCGCTGCGTAGGTACTCACAGGACTTTCTGGAGCAATGATGAAAATATTCTTAGGCAATTGAGGCCAGACCTTCTTGATTTCTGGCAACAAGGGTTGGCGAGAAGGCAACGTTCCCCGAATCTCTGCCGGATGAATCCGAATCAACAGTTGTAAGTCAGGACGTTTAGCAAAATACTCAATCGTTTGGAGTACCCACGTCAGCATATTGGGAAAAGCATTAGCCCGATAGTGCAACTGGGCATCCCACATTACATTAGTGAGCATCCCAATCACCGGCTGGTTCAGGTCAAGCCCCATCTCCTCAGCATTTCGGCTAAATTCTTCATCAGGTTTTTCATGAAACCAAATCCAATCCCGAGTGCCCTGCCATCGACTTTTCAAATACTGTAGGATGTCATCTGTCATTGCCTCAGTCCAAGGCATGGTTTCCCAGGCATGGAGAGGCTCACTGAGCATAGTGTGGTGATAAGTGTCTCCGTGGCTAAAAATAAAGCAACGCTTGCGGTAGGCAATAGTCCAGTTAACCACCCGCACTTGGCGTGAGCGACAGACTTCACCAATGATGCCATGAGGTAAGTAGATGCCATGATTGAAGCAAGCAGCCTTAAAATTATACTTAGACAGTAGCTTACTGATAGCATACGCAGTCAGCAAAGCCCCTTCAAAATACCGACGCACCACAATTTCACTGTTGGGTTCATTATCTAGATTCCCACTGGTAAAATAGCGCAACGCCCCAGCATAGGCATGTTCACCGATATTCCAGTTGCCCAAGCAATAGTTTTCAATCTCTGATAGGGGCACATGGGCTGCAATTTGTTTGGCCTCTTGCCTGTCGAGCCCAGTGAGCAGTTCACTCAATACATGGTTGGTCAAATGCAACGGTTGATAAAGATAACCACCAGTTGCGAAACACTTTTGGCACTTGATCGTTTCTAGATCATAGTTTTCAATCCTTTCTTGAGGTGTATCCAGTTTTTGAAGATTGAGGCAGGCAGGCAGAGAATGGTCACACAGGAGAGTATGAACCTCTGCTCCTCTGAGAGTAAGGGCTACTGCTAGTAGGCTTTCTGGTAGTGACAGTGGCGCTGACCCCCCTACGGTAGTTGCTATTAGCACCTGAGGTCCGAAGTGAGACCGTTGCTTGGCTTCTCTCCAGAGGAATGGGTTAGTTTCGATAATAGCTCGCCAATCTAACAAGTTACTTTGGCCTAGTCGCCAAGAAAGCAAGGGACTTGGCTCTAGTTCGTCAGCACTAGTCAGAGACATATAATCAAGTCAGATACTTACTTCTCAAGGGATTATACCAAGTTCCTACTCGACAAATTTCCCTAAACTATGATAAGAATATACACACCGAAACAGAACGGTTGCGCGTCCGCGCCGTAACCAAAAGTGCGGAGTGGGAACACGACAGGGCGAATTTCTTCGCAGTATATGTTATGGTTCTAGGAATGCGCATTTACGAACCAGTGGGGAGGCTAACTTGAATCCCTATATATTCGGTTCTATATCTTCATATTCGGTATATTCGGTGTATAAAGTATGACCTTATCCCTCAAGGCTAACACCGCACGGTGGCAATTTCAGCGCTATTGGGAGTTGCTGTATATATTAACAGAGCGAAATCTGAAGGGACGTTATCGAGGATCGCTTCTGGGAGTATATTGGTCTTTGTTAAATCCTTTGATTATGACAGGACTATATACAGCAATTTTTGGTGCTACCTTTGCCTCTTATTATGACAACTCAACCATTAACTATATTCTGGCTGCTTTTACTGGGTTGCTTGTGACTAACTTTTTCTCCGCTTCAACCAACCAAGCATTAGTCAGTGTAGTTGGCAATGGTGCCCTGTTGAATAAAGTTCGCTTACCAATCAGTGTCTTTCCAGTTTCAACCATTGCTGCTAACGTGTTTCAGTTAGCTGTTGGCAGCTTTCCTCTCCTAGCTATTGTCACGTTGCTTACTTCAAAAAGTGTAGTCAATTTGCTAGCGTTGAGTCTTCCGTTAATCGCCTTAATTTTGGTTAGTATCGGCATCGGTTTTTTGGTCAGTGTTCTCTATGTTTTCTTTAGGGATTTACCCTATTTCTATGAATTAGTATGCTTTGTGATCTGGATTAGCTCTCCAGTCTTTTATCCAGCAGCAATTGTCCCAGAGGCGGTTAGACCCTTTTTGTTTTTAAATCCTTTATTGCCGATTATTGAAAGCATTCGACAGATTTCTTTGTCAGGAGGTTTGCCAGATGTAGGGTTAATTGGACACTCATGCCTAAGTGCCATAGTAATTGTATCCTTAGGCTGGACTTGCTTTCGAGTTTGGCAGCCTCACTTCATGGATTTGTTATAGATGACAGAAGAAGTTATTAGACTCGATCGGGTTTCATTGTGGCGAAGAACCCAAGAAGAGTTTTCCTATGACCTCAAGAAAACCATACTATCATTTTTGGAGGGAAAATACCGCAAACCTTCCAAGAATTTAGTCCTTGATGACATTCATCTAGCAGTAAAACCTGGAGAAAAAATCGGCATCATTGGACCGAATGGTTCAGGAAAATCAACCCTGCTTAAAGTTATCTGTGGAATCTTACAGCCCACAGGGGGTCAGGTATGGATCAGAGGTGAAATCGCTCCTCTGATTGAGCTAGGAGCTGGATTCGATCCGGAACTTTCGGTAGTGGATAACATCAAACTCTATGGCGTGATGCTAGGTTTCTCTAAACAAGAGATGAAACAGAGAACCCCATCGATTTTGGAGTTTGCTGAGCTAGAAGACTACAAGTTAATGCCAGTCAAGGGATTATCCTCAGGGATGTCAGCGCGGCTAGGCTTTGCCATTGCCACTGATGTACAGCCAGATATCTTAATTTTAGATGAAGTGTTATCCGTAGGGGATCAAAGTTTTAGAATTAAGTGCCAGCGACGCATGGAAAGATTTTGGGAGGCTCATGCCACTGTTTTAGTGGTCTCCCATGATTTATCCTTTGTGCGCCATTACTGCAAGCGAGTGATTTGGTTAGACAAAGGCAGGATAAAGTTAGCGGGAGAAAGCAATGAGGTAGTCGATTCCTACTTGAATAGTGTCAAGGAAGTGGTTTAACCTTAAAAAAAGTTAAAACTTTTAAACAAAAGTTAAAAGCTTAAGGTAAATGAAAGATGGTAATCTGACAAGTTGGAATATAGTTAAACCTATAGTTAAACCAGTATTATCACCCTAATAGTGATAATTCCGAGGAGGAGTGTGTGAGGATTTCAATTATCACTGTATGTAAAAATGCTGAGCGGTTTATAGAGCGAGCGATCAAGAGTGTCGTCTCTCAGACCTATGAGGATATAGAGTACATTATTATTGATGGCAACTCCCAAGACAAAACTAAGGAGATTGCTCATAAATATAGTGATCAGATTAGCCGATTCATTAGCGAACCTGATGGCGGTATCTATGAAGCAATGAATAAGGGAGTTAGGTACTCCTCTGGTGAGTTTATTGGTTTTATTAACTCAGATGACTATTATCTTGATGATCAAGTTATCCAAGATACCGTTAACTTCCTGTTGGCAAATCCCTCCTGTGATTTTATGTATGGAGACCTAGAGGTTAGAGAGCAATCAGGGTCTACCATTGTAGTCAAGCCTCCCTTGCCTGAAGATGTAGCTGATGAACTGATTTGTGGATGTTTGCCTCACCAAGCCAGCTTCTCCAGAGCTAACTTGTTTTTCTCTAAGATAGGGCTTTTCAATGAACGCTACAGAATATCATCGGATTATGAATGGTTTCTGAGGCTAATCCAGAATGAGACTGTGAAATTGTGTTACTATCCTCGCACAATCACATCCTATTATGCAGGAGGCATTTCTAGTCAGTTAAGACTATCCCTACCTGAATCCTATAGTATTCAGAACCAATGCCCAATGTATCAAGATTCCTACTGGTTGAACAGAAGAATCCTCAAATATCAGGAGTTCGTCATTAACCTAAGAGAATGGCTTCAAAATGCCGAAAACGGTAGAAATACACTAAATCTTAACTATACAGCTCTTGAAAACAAATATCAAGCCGTTGAAACGGAATACCATGCCCTAAAGCTTGAATTAGAGCAAGCCCGGGCGAAAATTGCTGAAATTGCGAAAATTGTTGAGATGGAAACCGGGATGAATCAGAATGGACAAAGTTCTAATCTAAAACTAAACTTTCCAAATTTGGAACAAGTATGATTAGGATACAACGTTATACTAATAGATTAGACTAATAGGTTATTAAATTAACAGCTTAGACGTTATATCTTTCTTGCCAAATTTATTGCAATGTTTTTTCAGGTGTGTGTGAGGGGCTGTTTAATATGCCAAGTAATAGGTCAGGATCCGAACTAGATTATGTAATTCCTCCTGAGATTAAAGACGACGATTTTTATAAAGCGATTCAGAGGATAGCTCAGGAAGAAGATATCAAGACGGTTCTAGAAATCGGGTCTTCATCCGGTGCGGGAAGCACCGAAGCGTTTGTCAAGGGGCTGCGAGAAAATCCTTCTAATCCAGTGTTATTCTGTATGGAGGTTTCAAAACCTCGTTTTACTGAGTTAAGGGAACGCTATCGCCAGGATTCTTTTGTCAAATGCTACAATATTTCATCAATTTCCCTAGAGCAGTTTCCTAGAGAAGATGAGGTTAGGGAATTTTATCATGCCCATCGCACCCCTCTAAATAACTACCCTCTTGAACAAGTCTTGGGTTGGCTTCGTCAAGATATCGATTATGTTAGGGAAATGGGAACCTCTGGAGATGGGATTGAAACGATTAAGCAAGAAAACCAAATCGAATATTTTGATCTGGTCTTAATCGATGGCTCCGAGTTCACAGGTGAGGTGGAATTAGATCAGGTTTACGGAGCCAAATACATTTTACTTGATGATATTTGTACCTATAAAAATTATACTAATCACCATCGGTTATTAAGAGATAAAAACTATAAACTGATTGAGCAAAATGCGTCTGTGCGCAATGGTTACTCCATTTTTGCTAAAGCGGGTAGTCACCACTCTGTTGGGAAGTCAGGTCAAGCCTCAACCCCTCTTCCCATCCATTTTTTTACCATTGTTCTCAATGGTGAACCCTTCCTTCGCTACCATATTGACGTCTTCAGTAAACTACCATTCCCATGGCATTGGCACATTATTGAAGGCGTAGCGCAATTGAAGCATGATACTGCCTGGAGTTTAGCGACGGGTGGGCATGTCAGTGATGAAATTCACCACAACGGTCGTAGTATTGATGGCACCACAGAGTATCTCGACCAACTGATGGAACGCTACCCTGACCAGATCACCGTCTATCGCAAACCAGATGGGGTTTTCTGGGAGGGCAAGCGAGAAATGGTGAATGCTCCCCTTGAGAATATCCAACAAGAGTGTTTGTTGTGGCAGGTAGATGTGGATGAGTTGTGGACAACTGAGCAAATCTGTAAAGCTCGACAGATGTTCATCGACCAACCTGACAAGACCGCTGCTTTCTTCTGGTGTTCGTATTTCGTGGGAGAAAATTTAATTGTTAGCAGTCGCAATTGCTATACACAAAACCCCAAACAGGAATGGTTGCGTCTGTGGAGGTTTAAACCGGGAGCTTTCTGGGCAGCCCACGAACCCCCAAGGCTTGTCCAACCGTCGTCAACTAATCAGTCAAATCAGTCAAACAATCATGAGCAAGATATAGCAAGCATCAATCCATTCCTACATCGAGAAACCGAAGCACAGGGACTGGTCTTTCAACATTTTGCTTATGTCACACCACAGCAATTGCAGTTTAAGGAGAGCTACTACGGCTACCAGAATGCTCTGGCCGAGTGGCAGGCACTACAGCAGCAGTCTGAATTTCCGGTTTTTCTGCGTCAACATTTATCTTGGGTTAAGGATGAAACCCTGGTTGAACCGGCGGATATCTGTGGTATAGTGCCGATTGCTCAGAAGGAGCCTGACGGCGAAAAATGGCAGTTTTTGCAACTGGAAGAATTTCAGCAACAAACTATGAAGATTGAAAGACCATTCCCCCAAATTGTGGTTGATGGGGTATTTTTCCAATTTTTTCCTAACTCTGGAATTTCCCAAGTCTGGAAGTCTTTGCTAGAAGTATGGGCAACTAATGGCTTTGGGAACCATGTGATTGTTTTAGACCGGGCTGGAACGGCTCCGAGGATTCCTGGAATTCGCTATCGCCCGATTCGAGCTTACGATTACAACAAAACGGGAGCAGATGCTGACTTGTTGCAGGAAATCTGTGATGAAAAAGGGACTGATCTATTCATTTCCAGCTACTATACCGCGCCCCTATCTACTCCTTCTGTATTTATGGCTTATGACATGATTCCAGAGGTGATCGGTGCCAATCTTAACGAAGCAGGTTGGAAAGAAAAACATTACGGTATCTTACACGCTTCACGTTATATTACGATATCCGAAAGTACGGCTCGAGATCTGATTAAGTTTTTCCCCCATATTTCCCGGTCAAAGGTAACGGTAGCTCACTGTGGAATCAAAAAAGTTTTTTCCCCGGCAAGCGATGATGATATCAATGAGTTTAAGACTGAATTCAATGTGACCAAGCCCTACTTACTATTAGTAGGAGAAAGAACTGGTGTTAATGGCTATAAAAACGCTATCTTTCTGTTCAGAGCATTATCTAAGCTGGTGGATAAGGAAGAGTTTGGGGTGATTTGTGTCGGTGGTAGACCTGAGTTAGAACCTGAGCTAGCTGCCCTGGCAGCAGGGATAACAACCCAGGTTCTGCCCCTGAGTGATGAAGACTTGAAAGTAGCGTATTCTGGTGCGATCGCTCTGGTTGTCCCCTCTCTGTACGAAGGCTTCGGATTACCAGTTACCGAAGCAATGGTTTGTGGTTGCCCTGTGATTACCTGTCGTCACTCCTCTCTTCCTGAAGCGGCTGGGGAAGCAGCATTGTATGTGGATCAATCTAATCTTTACGAGCTGATTGATGCGCTGTACAAAGTTCAAAACCCAGAGGTTCGTAAGCAGTTGATTGCTGATGGGTTTGAACACGCGAATAAATTTTCCTGGTCAAAGATGGCCGATACTGTGGCAGAGGTTCTGGTCGAAACTGCTAAGACAATCAAAAATGAGACTACTGGTATAGGTTCCCCCCTTTGGGGAGAATTCAGGAAGTTACAGGCTCAAATCCAACAAAAGCTACCCCCAAGTCCGTCCCTAATTCAAGTTCAGCCAACTCAGCTTCAGTCAGGGGATCTCGAAGAGCAATTGAGGTATGCAGAGGCTCAACTTCAGCAAAAACAGCGGGAACTTCAAGAAGCGGGGTCAACTCTAGCTGCAATGCAGTCCAATCAATTCTGGAAATTGCGGTCAGGCTGGTTTCGACTAAAACCCCTGTTAGTTCCACTAGTTAGTCTAATTTTAGGGATAAACTTACTACTGCTATCTACCGCCATGTATGCTGACAGGACTCTTCTGCAACTAATCTCATTCGTTTCTCCTATCCAAGGAAATCTATTCTTTAGTCTTGGCGGTAGTTTGTTGTCCATTGCACTAATGTTAGGTATGGTGGGCTATCTTGGCTATATGAAGCCTCAGGTTCTCCGCAGGGTCAGAATTGTCATGGGTAGTGGGGGATTAGCGTTGATAGGTTTGACGGTACTACAAAACATTAACCTGTTGTAGATAACTGCCCAGTTTTCCAAGTCTTAATTCTTAAGACCCTTTATTTTTATTCCCTTTAGCCAAGAGGAGGCTTAGGTGGTGCTTCAACAAACTTTCGTCCACCTCCGGGGACTGAATTAAAACAAGGGTTTTCAATCTGGACTTGTGACCAGACTTAAGTTCGAGCTAATTTATCAACACCTGGGTGTAACAACAAGATGACACAAACCTTTAGAGATATCTGTTGGTGTGGAAATACTGAGCTAACTGAATTTTCCCCTGACTACTTGGCGTGCTCTAAATGTGGCACTCTAGTGTCAAAAACTGGTTTGAGGTCTGAGCAGCTCCGTGTACAGGATGATAACCATGACTTCTACGGTAAAGAATACTGGTTGTCTTATCAGACCGAGCATTATGGTTTTCCTGATATTCGTCAACGAGCCCGTCAAGATTTACCAGAGCGATGCCTCCACTGGTTGCGTACACTGATGGCTTATAAACTACCACCAGCCAAAGTGCTTGAGTTAGGTTGTGCTCATGGTGGCTTTGTGGCAATGATGGGTTGGGCAGGTTTTGATGCTATGGGTCTGGAGCTTAGCCCTTGGGTGGTGGAATTTGCACAACAGACATTCAAGATGCCCATTTTGTTAGGACCGATTGAGGATCAGCAACTAGGAGCCGAATTGTTTGATGCCATCGTACTCTACGATGTCCTAGAGCATCTACCTGATCCAGTGGCTACCATGAGCCATGGGGCATCTCTTCTGAAGGAAGATGGTATTTTCATTGTCCAGATGCCAAATTATGAAGAGGGTAAAACCTATTCAGAGATGGTTGCTCAAAAGGATAATTTTTTACAGCTAATGCAACCTATTGAGCATATCCATCTTTTGAGTAGGCGAGGGGTGTCGCAATTCTTTAAGAACCTCGGTTTTGAGTTTCTGCAATTTGAACAACAGTTGTTCGACTATGACATGTTTTTCGTAGCTAGTCGGCAGCCTTTGGTGCGCTATACTGATGAGCAAATTAGTTACTATCTTCTCAAGAGTCCATCTGGGCGAATGGTTCAGGCATTACTGGACAAATCCTCTGAGTTTAATAAACTCAAATTTCAGTATCAAAACATGCAAGTTCAGTATAAAACTAGCGAGACTAGGCGTGCTGAGCTTCTGAAAATTATTGAGCAACAGGATCAAGAGATAGCTTCCTTGCGATCTCAGGTTAATGCAACTGTCACAGACCTCCAGCAGACTAAATCACAATTAACCCAAGCTCACTCAGACCTTCAAGATACTCAGTCACAATTGACCAATGCCCACTTAGACCTTCAAAATACTCAGTCACAATTAAATCAATACCACTCAGAAATTCAATATAATCAATCACAATTAACTCAGATACACTCAGAAATTCAACATACTCAGTCACAATTAACCCAAATACATTCACACCTTCAGCATACTCAATCACAATTGGCACAGTCACAGGAAAAAATTCAGGATTTTCAGCAAAATCAATTACAGCAGATTCAGAACCAACTGAACGAAGCTGAGGCTAAGTTGAAGGTAATTAATGTAGAAATTGCGGCCATGAAGACCAGTAAGTTTTGGAAACTGCGATCGCTTTGGTTCAAATTTAAAGGGTTGGTTGGTCTCCCTACAGATAACGAATAAAATTTTCAATAATTAACATCAGCTAAAACAGGAGTGTAATCATGGTTGATACGGTGCTTAATCAAGTTGTCAGTGCTAAGGAACCATTCAACAGTTATGAGACAGTGAAAGAAGCTGTTGAAACCAATGTTATAGGAATGCTGCCCCAACTCCCAAGTCCTACGGTCATTACTCACTATCGAAGGCTCAGGGATTTGCATCCACTTGAGCACAATTGTTGCCTACGCCTTGTCATCTAGGTCAAACCCGCGAAAAAATCGTTGCAGTCGTTTGTAATTTGACTCGGCCAGAGCCTTTCCCTCAAATCCCAATGCCAGTTCACTCAGGTTCACTATCTTTACTTTCAGCAATGTCAGCTTGAACTTGACTAGAAACGAGACTCTCGCTCCGTGCTATCCCAAATGGGGTTGGAGAGCTTTCTTCAATTCGCATTGGTTCATGGGATTTGAGATCACTCTCCTAAATTCGGATGAAACCCCATCCTGCTCTTATTTTCAACCTTTTTGTCCTGTACTGAAGTGATGGGTAGACTTTTTGCAGGAAAACATGTACTCTAACTTATTAGTTTTTCATAGTCTGAGAGGAAATAAATGGGACTCTCAAAGCTCTCACCGCCAAAACAGTCTCTAAATCAGTCTCTAATTACTGAGTTGACTGATAGGAGAAATCTAGTCATTGTCATTCCTTCATTTAATGACTGGGAAGCTCTGGAAAAGCTACTGCTGCTTATTGATGAGATTATTATTCCTCAAGGCACCAATTTAGAAGTTGTCATTGTTGATGACTATTCAACTATACCCATCCCACATTCACTGACTCATCAAGAACATCGCCAGATTCGAGCAGTTAACATCCTTCGACTTCGCCGCAACCTTGGTCACCAGAGAGCGATAGCGGTTGGCTTGTCCTATGTATATAGCCACTCAGACTGCGACTGGGTTGTGGTGATGGACGGTGATGGGGAAGATAATCCCTTTGCCATAGAGCACCTCCTAAATGTCTCGGACAAGACAGGTAACAATAAAATAATTTTTGCTAAGCGCAGTAAGCGGTCTGAAAGCTACACATTTAAATTTTTCTATTTCATTTACAAAAAGCTTTATCTCCTGCTTATAGGGAAAGAAATTAGCGTCGGTAATTTCAGTTTATTACCTGTTTATTTATTGAAGAACGTCGTAGTGATTTCCGAAATTTGGAATCATTACTCATCAGGCATTTATCGCTCTCGAATTCCCTATCTTGAAGTAGATGTGCCCCGGGCGAAGCGACTAGCTGGACAGCCCAAGATGAACTTAGTGTCCCTCGTGACACATGGCTTGAGTTCTATTGCAGTGTACGGAGATATTGTCGGGACAAGAATCTTATTAAGTGTTGTAGTTTTATTACTTATTTTGTTGTTGCTGTTAGGCTTAGTTTTGCTGATTAGAGTCTTTACCGATTGGGGGATACCAGGCTGGGCTACCTACGTGTCGGGTTTATTAGTTCTATCTATGTTCCAACTTGTCTTAATCGGAACTGTTTTCAGTCTGATCATCCTGTCAACGCGCAATCAGTCCAACTTGATTCC